>JAAWCR010000114.1 GCA_022793355.1 Lawsonibacter sp.
TATAGATTCTCCAAGCTCTGTCCGTCCCGGAAAACCTTCCTGATATTCTTCTCCACCTTGTTCCGGGGCAGCATGACCTCGTGCCCGCAGCCCTGGCAGCGCATTTTAAAGTCCATCCCCACCCGCAACACCAGCCACTCCTGGCTGCCGCAGGGGTGGGGCTTCTTCATCTTCAGTATATCATTGACACGGATATCCATGACAGCCTCCTTATCGACCGAATCAAAGAACTCACCATCTGAGCGACGCCACTATTATAGTATAGTACTTCCGTCCTTGTCAATGAAATAAACCGCCCGGCTCATACCTGTCCAGAATCTCCAGAATGGGAGTTTTATAAAGATTTCCGCCCAATACGCCGCCGTCCGGGTCAATACAGACGGTCCGGAGATCGGCCGGGTCCTCCTCATAGGGGTCGGTATACCCTTCGTCTGTATTATAGTAGCCGCTCAGATAGTTCAGCGCGTTTCCCTTTGGAATGATGATATTTCCATCCGACGGGGCAAATCCCAACGCCTCAAACTCCGCGACAATTTCGGCGGTACGGAGATTATAGGGGTTCTCGTGCTGCCGGCTGACCACCCACGCAGGATGGGTCCGCAGGCTGATGCCTGCTCCAGCTACCGCTTCCGCAAACGCCTTGACCGGCTCGAGCGGAATTGTCTCCTGGTGAAAGGCATCAACCGACAGAAGCAGATCGTTCACTCCGGCCCGAGCCAGTTCTTGGGCAGTACGGCTAACTTTTGCGCTGTCTCTGCTGAAAAAGCCGTTGGTAATTAGCTGACGCTTCGGAATTCCCAGCTCCGCTGCCGCCCGGTGCGCCGCACAAACCGTCTCCGGGCAGAGCAGCGGCTCTCCGCCGAAGGTCATAACCGACATAATCGAAAACCCGCCCGCAAGATCACGCACCGCCCTGGCCGCAGCTTCGGCGGCGAGGTAAGGGCCGAAACTGCTGTGACTGCCCTCTGAGCAGTGTTTGCACCGGCCTGTACAGGCATACGTCACCACAAATTCAATCCGATTCAGATTTTTCACATATTTGTTCATAAAAGCACCTGTTTAATTTCCTTTTAAACAATCACAGAAGGCTTTCAGGTCCTTTTTTGTTTCCTCAGAGAGGCAATTATATTCCATATTCCGAATTGCGCCCTCCAGCGCATATAAATGCACCAGACAGACTTGGGGATATACCTCCTTCAGCTGAAAGAACGCCTGTTTTGCTCCCGCCTCAACCAGCTTTTCAGAGGAGTCAATGCCTACAACGGTCAGCTTCCTTGCCATTTCCCGGCCAATGTTCCGCATAGATGTCAGGTCTGACATAATTACTCCTGATTATAAAAAGCAGGCGGACGCGAATGCGCCCGCCTGCGCTGTTGCTTGTGTTATTTTGCCAGAGCGGCGGTATCGATAGCAATCATCAGCTCTTCATTGGTGGGAATCAGCAGTACCTTCACCTTAGAGTCGGCGGCGGAGATGACAGTTTCCTTCCCGCGCACGTCGTTGGCGGCGCCGTCCAGCTTCAAGCCCATAAAGTCCAACCCCTTGCACACCATAGAGCGAATGGCCTTGTCGTTCTCGCCCACGCCAGCGGTAAAGATAACGGCGTCCACCCCGCCCATAGCGGCGGCGTAAGCGCCCACATATTTGCGGACCTCGTAGGCAAACTTCTCCTGGGCCAGCGCGGCCTTCTGGTTGCCCTCGCCGGCGGCATTCTCCAGGTCACGGAAGTCGGAGCTGACACAGCTCAGCCCCTCCACACCGGACTTCTTATTCAGCACGTTCAGCATCTTATCAATATCCATGCCATACTTGTTCATCAGATACTGGAGGATGCCCGCGTCGATATCGCCGCAGCGAGTCCCCATAGGCAGGCCGGCCAGAGGGGTGAAGCCCATGGAGGTGTCCACGCTCTTGCCGCCGTCCACAGCTGCGATGGAGGAGCCATTGCCCAGGTGGCAGGAGATCAGCTTCAGCTCCTCAATGGGCTTACCCAGCATCACGGCGGCCCGCTGGGCGACATACTTGTGGGAGGTACCATGGAACCCATAGCGGCGCACCTTGTCCTTCTCATAGTACTCATAGGGCAGAGCGTACATATAAGCGGCGGGGGGCATGGTCTGGTGGAAGGCGGTATCGAAAACAGCCACCATAGGAGTACCGGGCATGAGCGCCTGGCAGGCCTTGATGCCGATGATGTTGGCGGGGTTGTGGAGGGGAGCCAGGGGGTTGCACTCCTCAATCGCGGCCATGACCTCATCGGTGATGAGAACGGACTTGGCAAACTTTTCGCCGCCGTGAACCACCCGATGGCCCACAGCGTCAATCTCCTTCATGGAGCCAATCACGCCGTTGGCGGGGTCCACCAGGGCGTCCAGCACAGCCTTAATGGCCTCGTTGTGGGTGGGCATAGCCACGTCAGCCTCTTTTACAGCCTGCTTTCCTTCCGGCTTGTAGGTGAATTTACCGTCGATGCCGATGCGCTCGCACAGACCCTTAGCCAGAACCTGCTGGGTCTCAGGGTTGAGCAGCTGATACTTCAAAGAGGAACTGCCGGCGTTAATTACCAAAATATTCATGGGAATCGTCTCCTTCTCAGATCAAATTTGGGTTGCCTCCTGCCTGGGAATGTACTACAATAGAGACAGCCCTGTCGATACCCCTATTCTAACGCTTTTTTCCTCTCAGGACAACCACTTTTTCACATTTCCTCCATATATTTTTTGTCCTGTTCCATAGAATTGACCAATTAATGCAGGAGGAGCGCCATTGAAAACCATTGGAATCATTGCGGAGTATAATCCCTTCCACACCGGGCACGGATGGCACATCGCTCAGACCCGGCAGCTGTTGCAGGAGAAAAGCGCTGTTGTTGCTGTTATGAGCGGCAACTGGGTCCAGCGGGGAGAGTGCGCCGTTACCGATAAGTGGACCCGGACCCGGATGGCCCTGGCCGGAGGTGTGGACCTGGTACTGGAACTACCCACCCTTTGGGCTGTCTCCTCCGCTGAGGGCTTTGCCCGGGGGGCCGTGTCTATTTTGGAGGCTGCCGGGGTAGTAGACATCCTCTCCTTTGGCAGTGAATGCGGTGAAGTCCCTCCCCTCCGGGAGCTGGCGCAGCTGCTCAACAGCCCCGAGTTCCCCATCGCCCTGCGCCGGGAGCTGGCCCCCAAAAAGTCCTTCGCTCAGAGCCGCCGTCTGGCGGCGGAGCGTATACTGGGTCCAGAGAAAGCCGCCCTGCTTGACACGCCCAACAACAACCTGGGGGTGGAGTATTTGCGTTTCCTCCCTCCAGACATGGAGGCGGTCACCATTCCCCGCCGGGGCGCGGGCCACGACAGTGAAACGGAGCGGGACGGTTTCCCTTCCGCCTCCCTCCTGCGGCAGAAACTGCGTGCAGGAGATATGGAATGGATTTCTCCTTTACAGCCTTTGCCCTGGAGTGGTGAAGCGGCTGACATGAAGTGGGTCGGGCGAGCCCTGATCGCCCGGCTGCGCTCTATGGCGCTGGACGAAGCAGAAGCCCTTCCCGACAGCGGCGACGGTCTTGCCGCCCGGCTGCTGTATGCCGCCCGCCAAACAGCGAACTTAGAGGAGCTGTATTCCCTGACCAAAACCAGAACCTACACCCATTCCCGGGTACGGCGGCTGGCTCTCTGTGCCCTGCTGGGCCTGCGAACGGCAGACCGCCCCGCCGCTCCCCCCTATCTCCGGGTGCTGGGTTTTAACCAACAGGGTCAGAAGCTTTTAAAAGAGATGCGTCAAAAAGCGGCTCTCCCCTTTTTTGTCAAACCTGCGCATATCCGCCGCTTTTCCTATGAAGCACAGTCCGTTTTTGCCCTGGAGAACCGGTTTACCGACCTGTTTTCCCTCTGTTTTCCCACACCGAGACCCTGCGGCTTGGAGTGGACTGCCGGTCCTGTCATCGTCAAATAGAGGCGGCCTTTGGCCGCTCCCTCACAAAGGAGTTCCTATGGAAACCAAGAAAAAGCACCTGTCCTTAAACCGTGTCTGGCTCCAAGTAGGAGCAATTTCCATCCCCCTGGCGCTGATCATCCTCTTTGAGACGCTAAAAAGCCGGCAATCCCTGATGACCGGCTGGGTATTCGGCGTTATGGCCCCGGTGGAGCGGTTTTGGGGACGAATCTGGTCTGTTTTTCCCTTCTCTGCAGCGGAAGCACTCACCGCCCTGTTTCTGATTGGGTGTGTGGTCTGGCTGGTGCGTTTGGCTGTGCTGATAGTCCGGGACAGGGCGCCTCTCCCCTTCTTGCGCCGTCTGCTGGCGCTGGCCTCCGCTTGGCTGTGGCTGTGGGCGGGGCTGTGCTGGCTGTGGAACGCCGCCTACTATGTCCCTACCTTCGCCCAACGGGAACAGCTGGCGCCGGAGCTCTATTCGGTGGAAGAACTGGCCTCAGTCACCCGGTACTTTGCCCAACAGGCCGCCGCGCTGGCCCCCCTGGTGCCCCGGGATGCGGAGGGACGGTTTGCGCAATCCCCCTCCGACAGCTTTGTCCGCGGACCCGAAATCTACCAGAATATTGCCCTGGAATTTCCCTCCCTGGATATCAAATCTGTAAGGGCAAAACCCTTGCTTTGCTCTAGATTACAGAGTATTTTCGGTTTCACTGGGGTATATTTTCCCTTCACCGGAGAGGCCAACGTGAATGTGGACGCCCCCGCCTGTCTGGTGCCTGCTACCATTGGCCATGAGATGGCCCACCAGCGGATGGTTGCCTCTGAGCTGGAGGCTAACTTCGTAGGGATTGCCGCCTGTACTTCCTGTGACGACGAGGTATTTCAATATTCCGGCTACCTTATGGGCCTGATCAATCTGTGCAACGCTCTGTACTCTGTCTCCCCCGATTCCTGGAATAAAATTGCCGGGGAAACCTTTACCCCGGAGCTGTTCATCGACTGGAAGGAGAATAACGACTACTGGGCTGCCCTGGAATCGCCGGTGGAGGAAGCTGCGGGTGACGTGTACGACAGCTTTTTAAAGAGCAACAACCAGGAGCTGGGGATCCGCTCCTACGGTGCGTGCGTGGACTTACTGGTCAACTACTACGGCCGCAGAGGATAGGAAAAGCCGCCCGACGGGCGGCTTTTTCACGCAATCAGACCATAAACCAGCCGGGCCAGCAGCAGAGCCAGCACCACAAAGAACATGGGGCGAATCACCTTGGCCCCGCCTTTCAGGGCCAAACTGGAGCCTACGTAGTTGCCCGCAATCCCGCACAGAGCGGCGGGAATACCTACCGCCCACATCACCTTTCCCGCCAGGGCGAAGGTGACCAGGGAGGCCAGATTGCTGGCCGAGTTGGCGACCTTTGTATTCCCCGAAGCGGTGAGCAAATCAAACCGGCAAAGCCCGGTAAAGGCCAGCATAAGGAAGGTGCCCGCCCCCGGACCAAAAAAGCCGTCGTAACCGCCAATCACCAATCCGATTCCCAGCGCCATCGCCATCAGCTGGAGGCGGTTCAGCTCCTCGGACCGGTCCTCCTGCCCGAAGTCCCGTTTCAGCAGCAGAAAAACCGCCATCACCGGCACCACAACCAACATAATGTAATACAGCATCTGTTCCGGCATAATAAGGTTGAGCTGCGCTCCCACCCAGGCGCCCACCAGCGCTCCCGCCGCTCCGGCGACCGCGCTGGACTTGTGAACATCCCCCCGCTTTAAAAAGCGCCCGGTGGATAAAAAGGTGCCGAAGGCGTTGCCGCACTTGTTGGTCCCCGAGGCCATATGGGCGGGCAGGCCCGCCAACAGATAGGCCGGCAGGGTAATCAGTCCACCGCCTCCGGCCACCGCGTCAATCAGCCCACCTAAGAACACCATAGGGCAGACAATGAGCCAGATATGTGCCAGCGCTCCCAATTCCATATGTCTTTCTCCTAATTACCTTTGATTTCCTCCCAGTAATGCTTGGCGGCCTGCTCGGTTTTGTTGTCTCCATACTGATAATACCGAACACCCACCAACTCGTCGGGGAGGTACTGCTGAGCCACCCAATGGCGGGGAAAGTTGTGGGGGTACTGGTAGCCCTGTTCTCGTTCCTGCCCGGCAGAGTCGGCATGGACATTTTGCAGCTCCCGGGGAATACTCCCGGTACGCCCCGCCCGAACATCAGCCAGAGCGGCGTCAATGGCCATACAGGCGGTGTTGGATTTGGGGGCGGTGGCCAGGAGAATAACCGCTTCAGCCAGAGGTAACTTTGCCTCGGGCAGCCCAAGCTGTAAGGCGTTGTCCACACAGGCCTTCACAATGGGCACCGCCATGGGGTAAGCCATGCCGATATCCTCACTGGCGGAGCACAAGATTCGCCGGATAGCGGTGATCATGTCCCCAGCCTCCAGCAGGCGGGCCAAATAGTGAAGGGCAGCATCCGGGTCGGACCCACGGAGGGATTTCATCAGGGCGGACGCAATGTCAAAATGAGCGTCCCCCTCCCGGTCGTAGCGCATGGCCGACTTCTGGGCGGCGGTTTGGGCGTCCTCCAAGGTGACAAGGAGTTTCCCTTGCTCCTGTCTGCCGGCAGTGAGCAGCAGCTCAATCGCGTTCATGGCCTTGCGCACATCCCCTCCGCAAGCGGAGGCGATATGCTCCCGGACCCCTGTTTCGCAGGCCACTTCAACGCCCAGCCGTTCTCCCATGATGACAATCCCACGGTCAATGGCGGGAAGCACATCTCTGGCGGTAATCTGCTTGAACTCAAAGACGCTGGCCCGAGACAGCACCGCGCCAAAAACGGCAAAAAACGGATTTTCCGTCGTAGAGGCTATGAGGGTAATCCGTCCATCCTCCATGAACTCCAGCAGAGACTGCTGCTGCTTCTTGTTGAAATACTGAATCTCGTCCAGATAAAGCAGCACCCCCTCCGGGGCCAGCAGGGTGCCGATATCCGCCATGATATCCTTGATGTCCGAGATGGAGGCAGTGGTGGCGTTGAGCCGATGGAGCGGACGGTTTGTCTTTTGGGCGATGATGTTGGCCACAGTGGTCTTGCCTGTGCCCGAAGGGCCGTAGAAAATCAGGTTGGGGACGTTTCCCCCCTCCACAATCCGCCGAAGCAGACCGTTTCTCCCTAAAATGTGCCCCTGACCCACCACTTCATCCAGGGATTGGGGTCGTATTTCATCCGCCAGGGGGCGGTATGCCATAGCGCTTCACACCTTTCTGTTTCAGTCTCCCAGTGCTCCGCTGTAGCTTTTCAGCGCCTTTCGCCGCTGCCGCCAATCGGGCATGAGAGCATCCATCCGGGCGTAAAACCCCGGTCCGTGGTCGTGGTGGAGGAAGTGGACCAGCTCGTGAAGGGCCACGTAGTCCCGCAGTTCCTTCGGACACCGGGCCAGGGCAATATTCAGCGTGATATACCCCTGTGCCCAGTGACAGTTGCCCCACTGACTTTTCAGCGCCCGCAGCTTCAGGGGCGGAAATACCACCCCAAGAGGCTCCACCAAAGGGTAAACCCGCTCTAAGGCCTCACGGAGGCACACAGCGCACTCCTCCCGTGAAACCGGGGGTAACGGTTCCACCTGCCGCCTCTCCCGGCGGCGGACGGCGTCCAGAATCCAGCCGCTCTTCTCCCGGATAAAGTCGTCCGCCTGCGTCGCCGGACATCTCAGCGGGAGGGACACCATAATCTCATTGCCATGCCCCACACGCAGATTTAAATTTTTTACCCGCTTCCGGGTCAAGGTGTAGGTAATCACCCCGTTTGGCGTGTCCACCAGCCTCAGCTGCGGCTGGAAATTTTTTACCATTTGTTCTCCACTTCCTCAGCAAAGCCCAGAAAATCCCTAACAAATATTTCGGTTCCGTCATCCAGCAGGGCCAGGCCGGTGAATTTTCCAAAAATCTGGTGCTGGTCGGATTTAATCAGCCCCATCGCGCTGGAGCAGGCGGAACGGTCCAGAACCGGGTCGAAGCGCATTTCAAACCGCCCGTCGTCGCTGGTAAATTCCCACTGCTCCATATACCGGCGTTTGCGCCTTCGGCCCGGAATCTTAAAACGCACCTTGGACAGTTTATGGGCCTTTCCATTGTAAAAAAGCATATTTTCTGTGGCGGCTGAGGTGTCGCCGAAGCCATAACCCAAGTTAAAGCCAAATGTCACGCCGTCCACCAGCCCGGAGGCCGAGGCCCAATACCAGGTATTGTGGTAGGTCCAAACCCCCCGGCCCCAGTCCAACACGCCAAAGGAGTCGGCGGTGTCCAGCATATATTCCCTCTCCCCTACCGTCACCTTACCCGAGGCCCGAAAGCAGTTAATTTTTTGATTCAAGTAAAAGTGCCCTGGCTTGTCGAAGGGGGTACAGATGACCATGGATTCTTCCGGCTCGCCGGTAAGCTCCACATAGGCGTCCAGAGGTTCCCGACCGTCAAAATGCTCCATGTGGGCGTAGAGCAGCCGCCGTTCCTCCTCCCGACGGAACAGTAGGGAGTAGCCCTTTCCTCCTGAAGCGCTGTCGCCCTCCGCTGTAGTGGAGGGCATTCCCGTGGCCCCCATGGGCAGCAGGCGCATGGGGCTTTGGGTTACCTGGGTGTTTTCCCAGAAATCCAGCAGGGAGATGGAGTCCAGGCCCATATAGCTGTTGTCCGCAATGGTCAGGGCCAGGGCAAACTGGCCGTTCATCACAAGATAGTAATCCCACTCCTTGATACGCATAACGTGGCCTTTGATCCGGTTCCTGTCGTACTGCGGCAGCAGCTTTTTGGCATATCCCGCCTCCCTCAGATTTCCCTGCGCGTCCAGCAGCGGCCCCGCCTGCGTAATCTCGTGCTGTTCCATAACCATCCGCCTCCCTTCGTTCCCGCTTATTATACTGTAAAATTCAGCTTCCTGCAATTGTTTTCTTGGGAAGCCCTACAAGAATCTTAAAAGTCCTCCAAATCACCTGGAGGACTTTTTTCTGCCTATATTATTTACACCATTGATACTCTTGCTCCACTAAATCGATGTATTCCTCCATAAAAATGTGGAGTAATTCTAAACTATCTCTCGCTATATCTTCAACGGCTTCTGGCTTTTTTGATAACAATAAAATTTTTTCTAAAACCAATTCTATAAATCTGTTGAACACAAGTGCCTGACTAATCTGGAAAGCACGCCGAATATAAAATATTTTATCTTCTATCGTTAAACCATTTTTAGGGGATCTTTGGACAGTTTAGATGGCAACGGCACCATGTGCACAACCGCTAATTGCTTACTTAACCGCATACATTGGTTTTGAAACCACTCTCGCTCATATCTCTCATCCACAGCTAGTCCTCCA
>JAAWCR010000115.1 GCA_022793355.1 Lawsonibacter sp.
GGCCGCTCTGCTGGACAACCACATTCAGCAGGGCAACGCTCTGGGCATCGACGTGAAGCAAATCACCTGGAAGCGGGCCGTGGACATGAACGACCGCCAGCTGCGCCACATCATCAACGGCCTGGGCGGCAAAATGCAGGGCGTGCCCCGGGAGGACGGCTTTGAGATCACCGTTGCCAGCGAGATTATGGCGGTGCTCTGCCTGTCCAACTCCATCACCGACCTGAAAGAGCGGCTGGGCAAGATGATTGTGGCCTATACTTATGAGGGCAAGCCCGTCACCGCCCACGACTTGAAGGCCGAAGGCGCCATGGCCGCCCTGCTCAAGGACGCCATGAAACCCAACCTGGTCCAGACCCTGGAGGGCACCCCCGCCTTCATCCACGGCGGTCCCTTCGCCAACATCGCCCACGGCTGCAACTCTGTGATGGCTACCCGGATGGCCCTGAAGGTGTCGGACTACACCGTCACCGAGGGCGGCTTCGCCGCCGACCTGGGCGCGGAGAAGTTCATCGATATCAAGTGCCGCAAGGCCGGGCTGGTGCCCTCCGCCGTTGTGATTGTGGCGACTGTCCGGGCGCTGAAGTACCACGGCGGCGTGCCCAAGGCCGAGCTGAACGGCGAGAACCTGGAGGCTCTGGAGAAGGGCCTGCCCAATTTGCTCCAGCATGTGGACAACGTGAAGAACGTCTACGGCCTGCCCTGTGTGGTGGCTATCAACGCCTTCCCCACCGATACCAAGGCCGAGCTGGACCTGGTGGAAAAGAAGTGCAACGAGCTGGGCGTGAACGTGGCCCTGTCCGAGGTGTGGGCCAAGGGCGGCGAGGGCGGCAAGGCCCTGGCCGAGGAGGTTGTGCGCCTGTGCGAGGAGCCCAACCAGTTCTCCTTCGTCTATGAGGACGGCGCTTCCATCGAGGAAAAGCTGGACACCATTGTGAAGCGGGTTTACCACGGCGACCGGGTGGTGCTCACCGCTAACGCCAAGAAGCAGGCCAAGCAGCTGGCCGACCTGGGCTTCGGCAATCTGCCCATCTGCATGGCAAAGACCCAGTATTCCTTCTCCGACGACGCCGCCCTGCTGGGCGCGCCCAAGGGCTTTGAGGTCACCGTGCGCAACCTGAAGGTGTGCGCCGGCGCGGGCTTCATCGTCGCCCTCACCGGCGATATCATGACCATGCCCGGCCTGCCCAAGGTGCCCTCCGCCGAGCGCATCGACATTGACGAGAACGGCGTGATTTCCGGCCTGTTCTAATTCAGCTTCCAAAAATTTGGCCCTCCCGCCAACGTCCGGTTGGCGGGAGGGCTTTTCGTTCGGGGACAGAGAAAAGCCGCCCCAAAAGGGGGCGGCTCTCCACCGTTTGCCGGGGAAGGAGGGGCGCTTTGTCAGGACGGGTCCTCAGAGTGCAGCACGATGAGCTCCGGCTCGGGTGAGGACAGATACAGCTCCTTGCACTCCTGCTGTGCTTTGATTAAAAGGCGGTTGGCCTCCTCGGTGGCCTGGAGCAGGGTCACGTACATCTGCTGGTATTTCGCCACAATACGACCTCCTAAGAGGCAGCCCTCAGTCGCTGCCTCTCTGTTTTCTCAACGGTTCGGCCAAGGGGGGAAATCAAACTTTGAAGGAGGTTGCTCCCCCCTCGGGCCTTCCCGCCGAGACAAAAAAGCGGCACGGGATTTCGCAATCCCACACCGCAATGTCGTGAACACAGACCTCAAAAAACCAGTGCTTGTAAAACGCGGGGGAATCTGGTATAATGGAGGTAGGCGCAGCAAAGCTGTTGTGTGGGTGCCGTTTTCACCCGTACAGGGATGTGGGGTGGGTCTAGCACCCCACGTCCTGCCTCAATTTGTCTCGTGCAGGTATTATATCATATTTTGTCGAACAGTTCAAGGTATTTTTTTGCGGCCGGCGGATTTTCCGCCGGCCGCGTTTCATACTCTGGGGAGGGGCGCGTCCTTGTACTCGAAGTAGGTGTCCAGCTCCACGGAGGTCTGGGAGTCGCCAAACTGCTTGATGTTGGATAGGAGGTTATCCAGCTCGTGGGTGTCTTTCACTGCGAAGCGCAGCAGCCCGTTGAGCTTGCCCACCAGGTGGTGGTGCGCGGTAATGGCGGGGGTCTCCTCGCAGAATTTGCAGAACTGGCTGTATTTTTCCGGAAAGAGGGCAATCAGGATAAAGCCGGTCAGGTTGTAGTCCAGAAGGGTGCGGTCGATGCTGATGGAAAAGCGCTTGATTACGCCCTTTTCCTCCATGCGCCGGATGCGCTCGGAGACGGCGGGGGCCGTGAGCCCCACCTGGTCCCCGATGCACTTGAGGGTGGTGCGGCTGTCCCGCTGGAGCAGATTCAAAATCTGATAGTCGGTGCGGTCCATCAGCCAACCACCACCGTGCCCTTCTTGATAACGGTCTGGGTCAGGTTGCTGCCCATGCGGTAGCAGATATAGTCCAGGTCGGGGGCGTCCCAGATGACCAGGTCGCCCTGCTTGCCCGCCTCCACAGAGCCCACCTTCTCCGCCATGTCAATGGCGGCGGCGGCGTTGAGGGTGACGGCGGTGAGGACCTCCTCGGGGGTGAGCTTGTATTTCAGGCAGCCCAGGTTGATAACAAACTGGAGGTTCAGGCAGGGGCAGGAACCGGGGTTGAAGTCAGTGGCCATAGCCACCGGGACCCCGGCGTTCACCATGTCCCGGGCGGGGGCAAAGACCGCGCCCAGGTAGAAGCTGGTGGCGGGGAGGAGGCAGGCGATTACGCCGCCTTTGGCAAGGCTCGCAATGCCCTCGGGCGGGCAGACGATAAGGTGCTCGGCGGAGATGGCACCAATCTCACCGGCCAGCTGGGAGCCTCCGATGGCCTCGATCTCGTCGGCGTGAATCTTGGGGCGCAGGCCGTATTTCAGGCCGGCCTCCAGCACCTGGCGGGATTCCTCCTTGGTGAAGGTGTCAGCCTCGCAGAACACATCGCAGTATTTGGCAATGCCCTGCTCCTTCACCTTGGGCATCATCTCCTCGCACACCAGCCGGATGTACTCGGCCCGGTTGGCCTTGTACTCGGCGGGAACCAGGTGAGCGCCCATGAAGGTTGCTACAATGTCCATGGCGTGGCGGTCGTTCAGGTTTTTAATCACTTGCAGGGCCTTCAGCTCGTGCTCGGTGGCCAGACCGTAACCGCTTTTGGCTTCGCAGGTGGTAACGCCGAAGCCCATCATTTCGTTCAGGGCCCGGGCGGCCTTCTGGGTCAGTTCCTCCTCGGTGGACTGGCGGGTGGCGTTGGTAGTGGACTGGATGCCGCCGCCGGCGTTCTGAATCTCCAGATAGGTTTTGCCGTGGAGCTTCATGCCCAGCTCGTTCTGCCGCCAGCCGCCGAAAATCAGGTGGGTGTGGGCGTCCACCAGCCCGGGGGTGACCAGCTTGCCCTGGGCGTCGACGGTCTTGACCGTGCTTAAATCCAAATTATCGTACTGTTCGGGGAGCTTCCCCTGCCCAACTCCGGCGATGACGCCGTCTTTTATCAGGACCCAGGCGTCGTTCAGGATTTTGATGTCTCCCTGCTCCGGGCCTTTTTTAGGGCCTTTGCCCTGCGGGGTAGCCAGCATGCCGATGTTGGTAACAATTAAATTGCTCATGTTGCCCATTCCTTTCCAAAAGAGGGGGCGTTTTGGGACGCCCCCTCTTGACTATTGAATGACTTTTTTGCGGAGACGCACAGTATGCGCCCGCGGGCGGCTGATAGCCGCCCCTACAAGGCACGCGGTCAGCC
>JAAWCR010000116.1 GCA_022793355.1 Lawsonibacter sp.
AGATAAATCGGTATTCACCAATCTCTTTCATTTTTGTATAATTTTCTCGAAGGAGGTTATCAGCATGAGTATACAACAAAATATGGCTGATATAATGAACATCATAAAACAGCGTAAGGCACTTTCCATCGCAGAGTTTTCCGCGGAATTGGGAATCTCCTGCTCAACCCTTCAGGAATATCTCAACGCACAGGGAAACCCGACAATCCAAATGATCGAACACATAGCCAAGAGATTAAACCTTGACCCAATCGCGTTTATGGCTGGAATGTTCGAGCCGGATCAAATCAAAATATTACTTTTGCTTTTGGAGTCTATCCAAGAGATTTCACGGCTTCCGCAGCCGCAGAAACATCAATTTGCTGAATTATTCTATCAAATGATTATGCTGTGGGATGGAATCGAGGCTGGGAACTCATGAACAAAAGACATCATATAGATATGCCGCTCCTTCCTGAGAGAATTTGGGCCTTCTGACCTTCGCCCGGCGGGGGTTGTAAATCAGAGAAACCCGCAGGAATTTCGAAATTCCTGCGGGTTTTGGAGCTAGTGGGGTGACGCGAACACCGGATTGCCGGTTGTTGATAAGGTTACTGCTGCAATTCTTCTGAACTTTTGCAGCGTATTTCTCCTGTCAAAATAAGGTTTGGTTTATTCCGCCGCATTACATTATCCCCATGGCCGCGTCCCGTGCCAGTATCTTGCCCCCACATTCAAATACCCCCTGACGCAGTCTGTTGTCCTGCATCAGGGGGCGTTTGTCTATAATTCGCTTTTACCGGAGATGTACTCAGGCGCCCATGGCGGTGGTGGAAATCAGGTTGCCGAACTGCTCCGCATCCTTGGGCAACCAGGCCTTGCGGTCCTTGCCGTTGATGGACAGGGTCTGAAGCTCGAAGTCCACGTCAAAGTCGGCGGTGGTCCCGGTGGGGGTGAGGTTGGAGATCCCGGTGGAGACAGCGTTGAGGATGGCGCTGGTCAGAGCGGCCTCATCGGTCAGCAGGTCGGGGTCGTTCGTAGCCTCGGTCAGGGCCTCCGCAATGGCGTCGGTCAGGGCGTTGGAGTCGAAGGTATCGATGGTGCAGGTGACCACAGCGGTGCCAGCCTTCTCGTCGGCCTCCTTCACCTTGGCGGTCATGTTCACGTTCTTGAACATCGCCATAAAGGCGTCCACAAAGGTCTGGGCGTCCTCGGTGGTAACATTCAGGTTCACACTCCGAAACTGGGAAACCATCTCGTCGGCCAGGCCCTCATACAGGCTGCCGTCCAGCCCCATGTCCTTGCGAGCCTCGTCCTCGCTGGCGTAGCCAAACAGCTCCACAGCGGAGGAAGCGTCATTCTTCAAAATCATGTTAAAGAGGCACACGGCCACCTGGTCGGCGGCGATGGGGGCCTCCTTCTTTCCGCAGCTGGTCAAAGTCAGAGAGCACACCATGAGCATAGCCAGCAGCAGCGCGGGAATTCTACGGGTTTGTTTCATCAAAGTCACTCCTTTTTCAACATTCGGCTTTCAGGCCGTGACTTTCATTATACGAGGGAAAAACAGAAAAATCAACCATCAAATTAGAAATTTATCAAATCTTAATCTCTTACATTTTGTTGCATTTTTTATCCGAACCAGCTACAATAGAGCTTGACAAACAACTACCCTTATGGGAGGCAGGAACATGGTACAATCGATCCAATCTCTGGGGCTCCAGGGAGTCTCCGGCTACCTGGTGACCGCCGAGTGCGACCTGTCCGGCGGGCTGCCCGCCTTTACGGTGGTGGGCCTGCCCGACGCGGCCGTTAATGAGGCCCGGGAGCGGGTACGGGCCGCAATTAAGAACTGCGGATTTACCTTTCCCGTCAGCCGGATCACCGTCAACCTGGCCCCCGCCCACCTGAAAAAAATCGGCACGCTGTACGATCTGCCCATTCTGGTGGGCATCCTGGCTGCCGGAAAACAGCTCCGCCTGCCCAGGGAGAGCTGCGCCTTCCTGGGGGAGCTGTCCCTGTCGGGGCAGCTGCGGCCCTGCGCCGGAATGCTGTCCATGGCCCTGGCCGCCAAGCGGGCAGGCATTCAGGTCCTGTACGTCCCCGAGGAAAACGCCGCCGAGGCCACCCTGGCCGAGGGCCCCACCGTCTACCCCGTCCGGGACGTGGCCCAGTTGGAACGCCACCTCATGGGGGAGGAGCTCATCTCCCCTGCCCCGCCCTGGGTTCCCTCCCCCGCCGCCTTCCACTGCCCCGACATGGCTGAGGTGAAGGGTCAGGAACCGGTGAAGCGAGCCTTGGAGATTGCCGCCGCCGGAGGACACAGCGTCCTTATGTCCGGCCCCCCGGGAACGGGCAAGTCCATGCTGGCCCGCCGCCTGCCCGGCATCCTTCCCGACATGACCCGCCAGGAGGCCCTGGAGTGCACCGAAATCCACTCTATCATGGGCCAGACCAGCGCCAAGCAGCCCCTTATCGCCCTGCGGCCCTTCCGCTCCCCCCACCATACGGTCTCCTCCACCGGTATGGCCGGGGGTGGATCCAACCCCCGGCCTGGGGAGATATCCTTGGCCCACAACGGGGTCCTCTTCCTAGATGAGCTGCCCGAGTTCCCCAAGGAGGTGCTGGAGGTGCTGCGCCAGCCCCTGGAGGACGGACAGGTGCAGATCTCCCGGGCGGCG
Source organism: Lawsonibacter sp. (assembly GCA_022793355.1). Taxonomy (GTDB): domain Bacteria; phylum Bacillota; class Clostridia; order Oscillospirales; family Oscillospiraceae; genus Lawsonibacter. Next base: position 2,658 of record JAAWCR010000116.1, read on the forward strand.
GGCACCGTCACCTATCCCGCCCGGTTTATGCTGGTGTGCGCCATGAACCCCTGCAAGTGCGGCTGGTACGGCCACCCCTCCGGACGGTGCCGGTGCACCGAGTCGGAGGTGAAAAAATACCTCTCCCGGCTGTCCGGACCCCTCCTCGACCGGCTGGACCTGTTTGTGGAGGCGGCCCCCCTGGAGTTCGACGAACTGGCCCAGCGGGGGCCGGCGGAGACCTCCGCCCAGGTGAAGGAGCGGGTGGACATGGCCCGGGCCCTCCAGACAGTCCGGCAGAAGGAGACCGGCGTGCTCAGCAACGCCCAGCTTACCCGGGAGAGCCTGGACCGGTTCTGCGCCCTGGATGATCCCTGCCAGCGGCTGATGAAGGGAGCCTTCGACCGCATGGGCCTCACCGCCCGGAGCTATGACCGCATCCTCCGTGTGGCCCGCACCATTGCCGACCTGGACGGCGGCGGCGACATCCAGCCCGCCCACCTGGCCGAGGCGCTGCAATTCCGGCCGCCGGAATATTTGAGACGTTGACTGCTGCATCCTCTTTGCCGCCCGGTAGCCCATAGCTTTGCCAAATAAAAAGGTGATATTGTACAAATAAAGTTAACACCTTCAACTCACAGAAAAGGAGTACAATAGAAGGAAAAGGAAGGTGAAAAAATGGGACAGGGACAGAGGAAATACGAGAAAGCGTATAAAGTACAGGCGGTGAAGCTGGCCGAGGAGATTGGAGCAGGTAGGGCCGCAAAGGAACTGGGGATCCCGGTGGATACGTTGTACGGGTGGCAAAAAGCGGTGCGGGAGGCCAGAAAGTCGAATGACCTGCTGAAACGGGACTTCCAGGCGGACAAGCCGCTGGAAAAGTGCGTCACCGACGGCGTTTACCGGGCTGCGGCCCAGCAGTATGGCATCCGCCAGAGCATGAACAGCGATGGCGGGCGCTGGTTAACTATTCCCTTTGTGTTTTTTTGTGTCAACTGATATTGACAAAATCATTGACCGCTTCGCTGACCTTATCCGAAAATACGCCAGCTTTGAAAAACTCAACCGCTTTATGCTTCACGAACTGATTGACCGGATTACGATTTACGAAACACCGGGCATGGGGCGCTGCCGCAAGGGTAAGAAAAAGCACGAGCTTTCCCGTTGCAGTCAAAGGGGGGAGTCAGCCCATCCCTGCGCTCTGTCAAGTTGATTCAACAAGGTTTGCCCGTGGCGAAGAATATAAAAAGTGACCA
>JAAWCR010000117.1 GCA_022793355.1 Lawsonibacter sp.
TCCATACGCAGGTTAATAACAAAGAGCAGATTGAGGGCCACGTTGACCACCCCGGCAAAGGTGAGGAAATACAGCGGCCGCTGGGTGTCCCCCTGGGCCCGGAGGATGGCCGCGCCGAAATTGTATACCAGGTTGGCGGGCATCCCCAAAAAGTAGATGCGCAGATACACGGTCGCCAGGTCGATTACATCGGTGGGGGAGGCCATCCACTCCAGAAGCTGCCGGACCATCGCCACCCCGAATACCATCATTCCGATTCCGCTGACCAGGGCCAGGGTCATGGCGGTGTGGACGCTGTGGCTCACCTTGTCGTGTCGTCCCGCGCCCAGATCCCGGGCCACCACCACATTGGTGCCCACCGACAGCCCGATAAACAGATTAATCATCAGGTTAATGAGCGAGGTGTTGGACCCCACCGCCGCCAGGGCCTCTTTTCCGGCGAACCGGCCCACCACCACCACGTCCGCCGCGTTGAACAACAGCTGAAGCAGGCTGGAGGCCATCAGCGGCAGTGCAAACAACAAAATTTTGTCGGCCAGCGACCCGCTGCACATATCAATGCTATGACTTTTTTTCATGAAACGCGCTCCCTCTCTCTGCATACCCGGCCGATCCGCCCCTGCCTTCTCTCCATCCGCCCGTTCCGCTCAGGCGTCCCGCACCGCCCTCAGCCTCTCCTTGTCCAAAAGCTCCACCGCCCCCCGGGCCAGGCGCACCATGCCCTCGTTCTGAAAGTACCGGAGCATCCTGGTAATCACTTCCCGGTGGGTGCCCAGATGGTTGGCAATGGTCTCATGGGTGAGTCTCAGCCGGTCCTCCCCCTCAATGGAGACCTCCTCCAGCAGAAAAGCGGCCACCCGCTTGTCCAGGCTCTTCCACATAATCTGCTCAATCAGCCACATGACCTCTGAAAACCGGCCTGCCATAATCTCGTTGGTGTAGTTGGCGGCGGGGGCGGACTGCTCCATAACCTGCTTGTAGGCGTCTGCGGGGATAACCCACAGCCGGGTGTCCTTCTCCGCCTCGATGGTAATGTCAAACTGCACGCTGCGCAGCATGCAGGAGGCGGAAAACAGACACAGATCCCGGTCAAACAGCCGGTAAACCGTAATCTCCCGCCCCTCGTCGGAGAGAATGTAGGCCCGGAGCTGGCCCGACTTCACCAGCAGCAGCCCGGCGCAGTCCGCCCCTCCGCTGTGGAGTACCGTCCCCTTTGCCACGCTCCGTTCCGTCCGCGCGCCCAGAATCAAAGCCTGCTGGGAGGGCGTCAGCTTGTTCCAAACGGGAAAACAGTCTTGAAATTCCATACGTCTTCTCCCTGAAGTCAGCGGTGTGTCCGGCCGGGAGGCCGGGGCTGTTGTTTCAGCTTCTCAGTATAGGCCATCCCACCGCATATGTCAAAGGGAATGTGGGGCGAAATACCGGGCGGCGGGGCGATTTGGTGATATCGTCACAGTTCTCCCAGCGAAACTGTGGTATGCTGGTCTCCATTGGAGGTGCTTTGGAATGGAAACAAAACGAAAAACCCGCCGCCAGGCGCGGGTGGACCAGTCTCTCTGCGTGGCCTGCGGCTGCTGTGTCAAGGTGTGTCCCCTGGCGGCCATCCAGGTGTTCCGCGGCCTTTGGGCCCAGGTGGACCGGGCGCGGTGCGTGGGCTGCGGCAAGTGCGCCCGGGAGTGTCCCGCGTCGGTGATTGCAATACAGGAGGTGGAGGCATGAAAAAGCGCTGGTACAACTATCTGTGGATTGTGTCGCTTACTTACCTGATTTTGGGCTTCTTTCACATCCTGTTCGCCTGGCTGGGGCTGCTGTGCTTCTTCATCCCTCTGATCATCTCCATCACGCAGGGCAGCAAGGGCTACTGCAACCGCTACTGCGGGCGGGGGCAGCTCTTCGGGCTCATCGGCGGCCGGTTCGGGCTGTCCCGAAGGAAAGACGTCCCCCGCTGGATGAAGAGCAAGGCGTTTCGCTACGGCTTTTTGATTTTCTTTTTCCTCATGTTCTTCCAGATGCTCTGGAATACCTACCTGGTCTTTGCGGAGGTGCGGGACCTGCGCCAGGTTGTCACCCTTCTGTGGACCTTCCGGCTGCCCTGGCACTGGGCCTACCGCGGCGTCCTTGTCTCCCCCGGAGCGGCGCAGTTCGCCTTCGGCTTTTACAGCGTCATGCTCACGTCCACCGTGCTGGGCTTTCTCACCATGCTGCTTTTCAAGCCCCGCTCCTGGTGCGTCTACTGTCCCATGGGCACGATGACCCAGCTGATTTGCCGGGCAAAAAACCATTCCGCCCAAAGCGCGGAGCCCTGATCCCCCTTTTCGCCGTCAGCGGCACGGAGACAGCTCATCCTGTCGCCGTGCCGCTCTGTTGTCTAATACCCGCAAATCAGGCGTCGATAAAGCTGCGCACCCGGAGGGTAACTCCCAGTTCCTCCGCAATCTTCCGGCAGGCCGCAATCTCCTCCCCGCTCTTATCCTTGTCCACAATGGTCATCACCACATTGGGCACATAGGCGGCGGACTCCCTGGCGAAGTCCAGCATAGCCTGGTAGGCCGCCTCCCCCTGCACGGGGCGGCACAGGGCCGTGTAGCCGGCGGCGTCGGGGGCGTTGAGGGAGATGGACAGGGTGTCAATCCGCCCCTTCAGCTCCGGGCACACGTCCCGGCCCTGAATCAGGTTGGCGTGGCCGTTGGTGTTTATCCGCACGGGGGGCAGCTGGCCGCCGAAGCGCTCCTTCAGCCGGTCCACCAGCCACAGCAGGTCGTCCAGCCGGTAGGTGGGCTCGCCGTAGCCGCAGAACACAATCTCCCGGTAGGCGCACACATCCCGGCTCAAAAAGCTGTCCAGGGCCTCCTGGCGGGTGGGCTCCCGCTCCAGCCACAGGGAATCCTCCGTGTAGATGGACCCCTCCGCCCTGCCCTGCCGCAGGCAAAACACGCAGGCGCAGTTGCACCTGTTGGTCAGGTTGACGTACAGCGCGCCCTCATACTCATAGGTAATGGTCATGCTTTCATTCCTTTCCGGTCGGCCTTCTCCTTGCAAGGCGGGCCTCACAGTTCAATCTGAAAAAAACGCTTTCCGTTCTCCAGCGTAATCCGGGCTGCCTCCTCCGGGTCCAGCCCCTTCACCTGGGCGATGGTCTCCGCCACCCGGTACACCTTGCCTGAGTCGTTTCGCTGCCCCCGGAAGGGCTCGGGCGTGAGGTAGGGGGAGTCGGTTTCGACCATTATCCGGTCCATAGGCAGCCATTCGATCACCTCCAGGGACTTCCGCGCGTTCTTGTAGGTAACCACCCCGGTGAAGGACAGCATCCAA
>JAAWCR010000118.1 GCA_022793355.1 Lawsonibacter sp.
AGGCGGAGGCGGGGAGGTTCTTGGCCGCTGCGATGGCCTTGGGGTCCTTCTCCGGCTTGGACAGGTTGATGGTGATGTCCAGGTCCCCGTACTCGGTGGGAGCCTTCCACTGCATGTCCTTGGCGATGCGGTCCCGGCGGATGTAGTTGGTGTCCTGGCTGAATTTGTAGTACCAATCGGTGGCCTTTTTGGGGTTCCTCTCATAGAGCTTTTGGAACAGGTTGGTCACCAAGGCGGGCCGGGGGGTGAGGCGGCCCATAAGCTCGGTGTCGAACAGGTCCCGGTAGACCACGGAATTTTCCGTCAGCACGCCCCGGGCGTGGGCGTCGTCCAGCAGCTCCTCCAGCACGGGAGCCAGCTCAATGTCCCCCCACTCCTGATTGGGGGCGGTATAGCTGTCCAGCTTTAATACATCCAGTATCGTATTAACCGCCCAAGTATAGTCGCACTCTTCAATGAGCCCGGTACGCAGGGCGTAGGCGGCCAGCTTGGAAACGGCGTTGTCAACCATAGGAAACATCTCCTTGATATGTAATGTAGGGGCCGCCGCCTTCGGCGGCCTGCTTTTATGGAAAGCGTTGACGGGCCGGCGGGGATATTTATTCCGCCACCACACAGCCGCCCTGGGGGCGGATGTGGAGGATGTGGCACTTGCCCTCACCCAGAAGGGCCTCCATGCCGGCTTTAAACTGCGCTAAATCGCCGTTGGGAACCCAAGCCTGAATGGTGCCGGCGAAGCCGCCGCCGTGGACCCGGCAGGCTCCCCCGTCCAGAAGGCGCTCGGCCTCTGCAAGGGCCAGGGGGATGGCCTGCTGCCTGGTGTCATGGACAGACCAGGTGTTTTGCAGATGGAGGGCGGAAGACAGCCCGGACTGGTTCACTAGGCTCAGGAAGAAGTCAAAGTCCCCGTTTTTGAGGGCCGCGGCTTCCAGCAGCGCCCGGTGATCGTCATCATAGAAGTGCATGGCCCGCAGCACCGCCCGGTCGCCGCACTTCTGGCGCAGGGCGGGGATGGCGGCGCGGAAGTCCGTTACGGACACATCACGAAGCACCTTTTTGCCGAAGCGGGCCGCCACCGCTCCCATCTCCCGGGTGATGTCGGCGTAATCATCGGTCAGGTCGCCGTGGCTGGAGGCCGTGTCCACAATACACAGAACGTGGCCGGATTGGCTGAAATCGTAGTCCACCCGTTCCACCACCGGGTTGGCGGGGTCGGCGAAGTCGATGAACACCGCCCCGCCCACCGAGGAGCCCATCTGGTCCATCAGGCCGCAGGGCTTGCCGAAGTAGACATTTTCAGCGTACTGGCCAATCCTGGCGATGGTGACGGGGTCCAGATGATCTCCGCAGCAGAAGTGGTTGAAGATGTTGCCCACCAGTGTCTCGTAGGCGGCGGAGGAGGAGAGGCCGGAGCCCGACAGGACGGTGGAGGTCACGCAGGCATCGAAGCCGGACAAGGTAAAGCCCAGCTCACGGACCCGGGCGGCCACCCCCCGCACCAGAGCAGCGGAGGTGTTTTTCTCCTCCTCCCGGATGGACAGCTCGTCCAGGCCGACCTCCAGAGCGGGGTAGCCCTCGGACTGAATACGGATGATATGTTTTCCATTGGGCACGGCGCAGGCCAGCATGTCCATGTCCACGCTGCCGCACAGCACCCGACCATGCTGGTGGTCGGTGTGGTTGCCGCCAATTTCGGTGCGGCCGGGGCCGCTGAACAGGGCGGCGGGGACGTCCTCCGCCGGGGAGAAGGCGTCCATCAGGGACTGGACCACGCGGCAGGCCCGGTCCCGGGCCCGGTCCAGGCTGTCCTGGGCGCCGTCCAGGGCGTACAGGGCGGCCAGGGCCTTGTCGTGGCCGCCGGCCCGCAGGGCGTTCAGCAGATTCTGGCAGGAATTCAAAGGGGTCACCTCTTTCTGAAAATTCAGGCGCGGGCAGGCGGAGCGGTCCGCCGCCGCAAAAAATAACCGTAAATATCAATCAAATTATATCACGGCTGGAAGATGTGGGCAAGAGGTTCCGGAGCGGTCTGAGAAAAACTAAGTTTTTTCATGGTTCATCCAAGAATTTTCTATCGTTTTTTTAAGGCACAGACTCTAAAATGTAAAATGTGTCTGGAGCGCAATCCGTCTCAGGCACAAAATTACCTGAACTATTTAGGAGGAACAAAGAATGAAAAAGACACTTGCTCTTGCTCTGGCTGTTGTAATGAGTCTGGGTCTGCTGGCCGGCTGCGGCGGCAACGGCGGAAACAGCGGAAACACTAGCAATCCCCCCGCCAACAACAGCACCTCGCAGGACCAGTCCGGCAGCGGTGTGGCCAGCAGCATCCCCGACGCCCCCGAGGGCGGCGGCACCGTGGGCGTGTGCATCTACAAGTTTGACGACGCCTTTATGACCACCTACCGCAACTCCCTTCAGGAGATTCTGAAGGGCAAGGGCTATAAGGTCACCGTCGTGGACGGCAACAACGACCAGGCCAAGCAGAACGAGCAGATCAACACCTTCATCACCCAGAAGGTGGACGCCCTTATCATCAACCCCGTTATGACCTCCGCTGCCGACCAGATTATCGGCACCGTGAAGGAGGCCGGCATCCCCACCGTTCTGATCAACCGTGAGCCCACCGCCGAGCAGATGGCCGCCTATGACAAACTGGTCTACGTCGGCTGCGACGCCGCCCAGTCCGGCACCTTCCAGGGCGAGCTGATTCTGGAGACCGCCAACCAGGGCGACATCAACGGCGACGGCAAGATTTCCTATATCATGATTCAGGGCGACCCCGAGAACATCGACGCCCAGCTGCGCACCGAGTACTCCGTCCAGGCCCTGAAGGACGCCGGCAAAGAGGTTGAGCAGCTCAACCTGACCCGCGGCGACTGGGACCGCAACCGCGGCCAGGAGATCGCCGCCAACGATCTGGCCCAGTTCGGCGACAAGATCGAGGTCATCTTCTGCAACAACGACGACATGGCCATCGGCGCGCTCCAGTCTATCCAGCAGGCTGGCCGCAAGGTCAACGAGGACATCTATCTGGTGGGCGTTGACGCCCTGGATGCCGCTCTGAACGAGGTTATGAACGGCAACATGACCGGCACCGTGCTCAACGACGCCGTGGGCCAGGCCACCGAGGCCGTCAACCAAATGGAGCTGCTGCTCAGCGGCACCACCTACAGCTCCGGTAACCAGAGCGTGTACGTGCCCTACGTGAAGGTCACGCCCGACAACGCCAAGGACTTCGTGAAGTAATCTGCAAAGGGGATTCACAAGGGTGCGTGCGCAGGTGCGCACGCACCCTGCGTTCTGTGTGCGCGGAGTAAACTGCGGGAGGCGGACCCTTCCCGTAGCTTAGTCCGCACATAGTTGAAAGCATATGAAAAGCTTTTAGAGGGGGAGAAGTGAATTGTCAGAATATCGTTTGGAAATGAGCGGCGTGGTGAAAACCTTCCCCGGCGTCAAGGCCCTGGATCACGCCCAGCTCAAGCTCCGCCCTGGCACCGTTCATGCCCTGATGGGGGAGAACGGCGCCGGCAAGTCCACGCTGATGAAATGTATGTTCGGCATCTATCACATGGATGAAGGCGAGGTGATCTATGAGGGTCAGAAGGTCCAGATCAAGGGCCCGCTGGACGCCCTGCACCGGGGCATCGCCATGGTGCACCAGGAACTTCAGCCTATCCCGGAGCGCAGCATCGGCGAAAATATCTACGTAGGCCGCTACCCCATGAAACACGGAATCCTTGTGGACCACGAGAAGATGTATGAGGACGCGGCCAAGGTCCTCAAGGAGGTTCACCTCAACTACGACCCCAGGGCCAAGCTGGGGACGCTCAGCGTGTCGCAGATGCAGCTAGTGGAAATTGCCAAGGCTGTCTCCGCCGACTGCAAGGTGCTCATTCTGGATGAGCCCACCTCATCCCTCACCGCCGCAGAGGTGGAGGCCCTGTTTACCATCGTCAACGAGCTGCGGGAGAAAGGGGTCTCCATCGTCTACATCAGCCACAAAATGGACGAGATTCTGCGTATCAGCGACGAGGTTACCATCATGCGGGACGGCCAGTACATCGGCACCTGGGACGCCAAGGGCCTCACCACCGACTTTATCATCACCAAAATGGTGGGCCGGGAGCTGTCCAACTTGTTCCCCCAGCGGGAGAACACCCCCGGCGAGGTGGTCTTTGAGGTGGAGGACTTCACCTCCATCAACCCCAAGAGCTTCCGCCACGCCTCCTTCAACGTCCGCAAAGGCGAAATCCTGGGCGTCGCGGGCCTCGTGGGCGCCCAGCGGACTGAGCTCATGGAGGGTCTCTTCGGCCTTCGGAGCCACACGGCGGGCAAGATCACATACCAGGGCAAGGAGCTGAAAATCACCCAGCCAAGAGACGCCATCAACAGCGGCATTGCCATGCTGACGGAGGACCGCCGGGCCACCGGTATCCTGGGGGTGCTGTCCATCGCGGACAACGTGTCCATCGCCTCGCTGAACCAGTACCTGATCGGCGGCATCATGCTGGACGACGGGAAGATCGAGCAGCTGGTGCAGGACAACGTGGCCAAGCTCTCCATCAAGACGCCCTCCTCCAAGACCCAGATCCAGTCCCTCTCCGGCGGCAACCAGCAGAAGGTGCTCATCAGCCGCTGGCTTGCCAAC
>JAAWCR010000237.1 GCA_022793355.1 Lawsonibacter sp.
ATCGTATAGGCTGGATAATATGGATATATCAAATAATCAAAAGAACAGGGCATCATATTTCTAAAGCAAAATCCGTTAGAATATGATACCCAGCAACGAGTGGGAGTGAAAAAGGAGGAGCACAGGATGGAAAAACAGGAGTTACTTTATGAGGGTAAGGCGAAAAAGGTATATGCGACTCAGGACCCAAAACTTCTGATTGTTGCTTATAAGGACGATGCCACCGCCTTCAATGGCCAGAAAAAGGGTAATATCCAGGGCAAGGGGGCCATCAACAACCGGATGACCAACCTGCTCATGGCCCGGCTGGAGCAGGAGGGCATTCCCACCCATCTGGTAAAGGAAGTGAGCGGCCGGGAGACGCTGGTAAAAAAGGCGGCCATCATCCCTTTGGAGGTTATCGTGCGCAACATTGCGGCGGGCTCCTTTTCCAAGCGGTACGGTGTGGAGGAGGGTCTGGTTTTTGATGCTCCCACCCTGGAGTTTTCCTATAAGAACGACAGCCTGCGCGACCCCCTGCTCAACGACGACCACGCCATTGCCTTGGGTCTTGCCAGCCGGGAGGAATTGGCGCTCATCCGAAAATATGCTCTGGCCGTCAACCGGCTTCTGGGCAAAATCTGGAGGGCCTGCGGTGTCACTCTGGTGGACTTCAAGGTGGAATTCGGCCGCCTGGAGGACGGAACCATCGTACTGGCCGATGAGATCAGTCCCGACACCTGCCGCCTGTGGGACGCCCGAACGGGGGAAAAGCTGGACAAGGACCGTTTCCGCCAAGACCTGGGCGGAGTAGAGGCGGCCTATGTTCAAGCGATGGAGCGGCTGACCAAGGGCATTCAGCCGCCGGAGCAGGGGATGTAAAAGGATGACAAAGTATATTTTTGTAACTGGTGGGGTGGTGTCCGGGCTGGGAAAGGGAATCACGGCGGCCAGCCTGGGCCGACTGCTGAAACAGCGGGGACTGCGGGTGAAGGTGCAGAAGCTGGATCCCTACCTTAATGTAGACCCGGGTACCATGTCCCCCTACCAGCACGGGGAAGTCTTTGTCACCGACGACGGGGCGGAGACCGACCTGGACTTGGGTCACTACGAGCGTTTTATTGACGAAAACCTCACCGTAAACTCTTCGGTCTCCTCAGGGCGGGTGTACTGGAATGTCCTGAACCGAGAGCGGCGAGGGGACTACCTGGGAGGGACGGTGCAGATCATCCCTCACATCACCGACGAGATTAAAGGCAATATCTACGCCCTGGAGGGCCCCGAGGCCGATGTGGCTATTGTGGAGATCGGCGGCACGGTGGGCGATATCGAGAGCCAGCCCTTTCTGGAAGCCATCCGCCAGGTGGCGGCGGAGCGGGGCCGGGACAACGTCATATTTCTCCACGTCTCCCTTATCGTCTCCATTCCGGGCACCGGGGAGCTGAAGTCCAAGCCCACCCAGCACTCGGCCAAGGAGCTCCTTTCCCTGGGCATCCAGCCCGATGTGATCGTCTGCCGCAGCGACGCCCCGATCCCCTCGGAGATTCGGGACAAGATTTCCCTGTTTTGCGGCATCCCCCGGGAGAATGTCATTCCCAATTTGAATGCCGATTTGCTCTACGAAGCGCCCCTGATGCTGGAGCAGGAGGGGCTGGCCGATGCAGTGATCCGCCGTCTGGGTCTAAGCTGCCAAAGGCCCGACCTAACCGAGTGGACCGATATGGTCCACCGGGCCAAAGACCCGAGGGGAGAGGTGACCGTGGCTCTGGTGGGCAAGTATGTGGCCCTCCACGACGCCTATCTCTCCGTGGCCGAGGCCCTCACCCATGGAGGTATTGAGAACCGGGTAAAGGTGAACATCCGCTGGGTGGACAGCGAGACCGTCACCGACAAAAACGCCGCCCAGCTTCTGAACGGCGCGGAGGGAATTCTGGTGCCCGGCGGCTTCGGCAGCCGGGGGATCGAGGGCAAGATTTCCGCCATTCGGTACGCCCGAGAGCAGGGTGTACCCTTCCTGGGCATCTGCCTGGGGATGCAGATGGCGGTGGTGGAGTTTGCCCGCCATGTGTGCGGTATGGAGGACGCCCACTCCAGCGAGTTCTCCCCGACCACCACTCACCCGGTTATTGACCTGATGTCGGGCCAGCGGGTGATCACCGACAAGGGGGGCACCATGCGGCTGGGGGCCTTCC
>JAAWCR010000119.1 GCA_022793355.1 Lawsonibacter sp.
GCTCCCCTGGCCCGGAAGGCGGGGGAGGAGGTAGTGGACGCCTTTGACGACGATTTCTCCGCCTTTGTCTTTAAGATCCAGGCCAACATGACCAAGGCTCACCGGGACCGCATCGCCTTTATGCGGGTGGTGTCGGGGAAGTTTGAAGCGGACAAGGAGGTTTACCACCTCCAGGGCGGCAAGAAGATACGCCTGTCCCGACCCCAGCAGCTCATGGCGGCGGAGCGGGAGATTATAGAGGAGGCCTACGCCGGAGACATCATCGGCGTGTTCGACCCGGGTATCTTCTCCATTGGAGATACCCTCTGCACTCCGGGGCAGAAGTTTGCCTTCGACCCCATCCCCACCTTCGCGCCGGAGCACTTTGAGCGTATCCGATCCATCGACACCATGAAACGCAAGCAGTTCCTCAAGGGCGTGGAGCAGATTGCCCAGGAGGGCGCCATTCAGATCTTCAAGACCCCCTACTCCGGTATGGAGGAGGTTATCGTGGGCGTGGTGGGCACCTTGCAGTTCGACGTGCTGGAGTACCGCCTGCGCGCCGAGTACAACGTGGAGCTGTATAAGGAGGGCCTGCCCTTCGAGTATCTGCGGTGGATCGTGCGGGAGGACGAGGACGCCCCGCCCTTGAAGGAGGAGGACCTGCTGCTGCCGGGCGACGCCAAGCTGGTGGAGGACTACAAGGGCAACCAGCTGCTGCTGTTCGCCTCACAGTGGTCCATCCAGTGGGTCACCGACCGGAACAAGGGGCTTACACTGGCCGAGTTCGGCGGCGCAAAGTTTTAAATGCCCAAAGCGGCCCCCAGAGAGACAGGCGCTCTCCAGGGGCTGCTTTTCTAGGTTTGCAGCTCTTTTCGTAACCTTATATATTTTTCTTCCAATTGGGCAAATTTGTGCTGTGCATTTTCGAAAGCCAGGATACTATTCATAAGCTCCTGCGTGACTGGAATATTTTTAACTCCCATGTGCTGATCTACAATCTTCTGTAGTTTCGCTCGGTTTCCTTCTATTTCGAGCCCTAGTAAATATAGCGCTGAACCTAGTGCTAAAAGTTCTTCTTTTTTCGACAATTTCATCCTATTCACCTCCGTTTTAGGTGATTATAGCATGAAATATATTAATAATCAATATTAAAATATAAGCATTACTAAATTTATTTTCTGCGCTCCATTGCATATCCTATGACTAATAGGGAGGGTTGCACATGGAGTATCAGTATAAGCTGGACTATTCGTTTATCGCGAAACGAGTCAAGCAAGCGAGGGAAGCCGCACATTTTACTCAGGCGGAGCTTGCAGAAAAAATAAATATCACAACAAATGCTGTTGCACAAATGGAGACAGACCGGATGCACCCGAAACTTCAAACGCTGCTGAATATCGCAAATGTATTACAGCTTGATATAAACTACTTTTTATGTAACGGCTCAGAGCAGGCCGGTGAAACCAACGAGTTAGATCTGTCGCTTCACAGCCGCTTTCACAGCCTTTCTGACAAAGACAAGATTTTTCTGCTGCGCGTTATTGAGGGCCTGAACGAATACAACAAAAATTCGTAAGGCCAGATGAACATAAAAACGGCCGTAACGGCCGTTTTTTGACGTTTCTATGCTTACCGGGGTTTTGGCACGATGCGCAGCACCATAGAGGCCAGTTCCGCCCGGGTGAGGGGCTGCTGGGGAGAGAGCTGCCCGTTGGAGCCCTGAATAATCCCGATGGAGATGGCCCAGCCCATGGCGCCCTGGGCGTATCCGCTCACCTGGGCGCAGTCGGAGTAGGCGCTCAGGTCCACATCAGCTTCGGGGTATCCCGCCCGGCGCCACAAAATGGATACCCACTGCTCCCGGGTGATGGGGTCAAGGGGGTTGGAGCCGTCGGAGACCTGGTACTTCACCACCCAGTTCATCCCCCGCTCGTACCAGAGCTCGCCGGGGGAGGGCCTGGTGTCCGCGCCGTTCATGCTGGCGAGGACTGTCCAGGCCAGGGCGCGGGTGACGGTCTGGTGGGGGGCGAAGGTGTCCTCAGACACCCCATCCATGAGGGAGCGGGTGTAGACATAGCAGACCCCGGGGTAGAACCAGCTGTCCTTAGGTACATCAGTGTAGGGCAGCTCGAACTCATCGTTCAGGAAAAAGCCGAACCAGACTAGGTTGCTCAGGTCGGCCCAGGTTACCTCAGCGCCGTTGTCCTTGTTGGCGGGGGAGAAGGGCGGGACGATGGAGAAGCGCTGGCCGGAGCCGGGAATGAGCCAGATGTGCTCAGGGGCGGGAGAGTCGATATAGATGTCAACGGCCAACGCGCCGACGGGCAGAAGGGTCAATGTGAGGCAGGCGGCCAACAGCGCCGTGAACAGTTTTATTTTTTTCATGTGAGCTCCTCCTAGAATAGCCCGGGCTTGCTTCCTGTGTGCTTCCCTATTATTATACCGCTTTTGGGAGAAAAAGCAAGAGAAATGGGGCCCGCCGCCGTGGAAAATCCTGGCCGCTTTTGGAGGGGCGGACCACACCTTTTTGGGTGCTTTCAGAGAATTTTTGCTGCTTAACCCCGAAAAATTCCAACTCGACTGCTGGTCGAGCTGTCAAATCGGGGGTTTTTCTTGACATTTTTTCCGGCAGAGGCTACAGTGGGGGCGGCGGTTCCTATTCGGGGCCGCCCACTCAAAACCTGCGAGGAGGTATCCCCATGGACGAGAAAAAACCCTTTGGCGATTACATCCGAAAAAAGCGGCTGGAGGCGGAGCTGACCCAAAAGGAGTTGGCCGGGCGGCTGTATGTTACCGAGTCCGGCGTGAGCAAGTGGGAGCGCAACCTGTCTTACCCCGACGTCTCCCTGGTTACCGCTATCTGCCGGGAGCTGCACATTTCGGAGCATGAATTTTTCACCGCCTGCGACGACGACCGGGCCCACGCCCAGGCGCGGGCGGAGGCGGTGTGGCGGGGCGCGGCGGCTGGCCTCCGGCGGTGCTGTCTGGCGGGCTATATCATCGCCATTCCCATCTGCCTCGTCTGCAACATGGTCTTGTTCCACACCCTGGACTGGTTTTGGATTGTGCTGTCCGCCATCGCCCTGTCCTTCTGCTTTACCAATCTGCCCTCTTTGATTTACCGGGAGAGAGCGGCGGTCTGCCTGGGGGCGGCGTCCGTCTGCCTGCTCCTCCTTTTGCTGGCCTGTTGGTATTATGCCGGCGGGCGCTGGCTGCTGGGCAGTCTGGCGATTACGGCAGCGAGCCTGGCCCTGCCCTGGGGCTGGTGGGCCATCTGGCGGTTTTTTGGGAAACACGTCCTGCCCCTGTGCGTAGCCTTTACCTCGGTGTGGGTGTTTCCAATGCTGGCGGTGATTCACGCCTTTGCCGGCGGCGGCTGGCTGTGGAGGGCGGCCTTCCCCCTGGCAGGCCTGGGGGTGGCGTTCCTTTGGGCCTATTTTCTCTGCCTGCGGTATCTGCCCACAAAACCCTGGCTGAAAGCCGGGGTATGCACCCTGATTACCGCCCTCGCCTCCCCGGCCTTCAACGGGCTGTGCCGGCGGGTGATTCCCGGCGCGGCGAATCCGTGGCTTCTGGACGGTTTCACCCTGGCCGTTCTGCTGGCCCTGGCTGTGGTTCTGCTGGCGCTTGGGGGATATAAAGAGGTGCAGCGGCGGAATTTATAATTTTTCTCCTTCCCTTTCCGGTGAATATGTGATATACTGCCCTTCAACATCATAAACCGGACGCGCCTGGGGTACAGCCAGGGCGCGGATTTGATTGGAGGAACGCAGCTTGTCCCAGTCTCACAGAAGCGAAGAGGCGCTGGCCAACGCTCCGATTGGCCCGTTAATGGTGAAGCTGGCTCTGCCGGCAGTGGCGGCCCAGCTCATCAACATGCTGTATAATATTGTAGACCGTATCTACATCGGTCACATCCCGGAGGTAGGCCGCACCGCTCTCACCGGCCTTGGGGTGACCTTCCCCATCCTGATGCTGATTTCCGCCTTTACCGCCTTCGCCGGCATGGGGGGCGCGCCCCTGGCCTCCATCCGTTTGGGGGCGGGGGACCGGGAGGAGGCGGAGAAGATTTTGGGCAACTCCACCACCCTGCTGCTCGTTTTGGCCGCCGTGCTGACCGTGACTTTTTCCGCCGTCAAGGAGCCGGTTCTCATGGCCTTCGGCGCCTCGGAGGACACCATCGGCTATGCGCTGGACTATATCTCCATCTACCTGATTGGCACTGTCTTTGTCCAGCTGGCCCTGGGGCTCAACGCCTACATCACCGCCCAGGGCCAGGCCCTGGTGGCGATGTGCTCGGTACTCATTGGGGCGGTGCTCAACATTATTCTGGACCCACTGTTTATCTTTGCCTTCCGAATGGGGGTGCGGGGCGCGGCTCTGGCTACCATTATCTCCCAGGGGGTAAGCGCCTGCTGGGTGGTGGGGTTTCTCTGCTCCCGCCGCTCCGGACTGCGCATCCGGCGAAAAAACATGGGGCTTGACGCCAAAGTGATTGGCGGCATCGCCGCCCTGGGGGTGGCTCCCTTCATCATGCAGTCCACCGAAAGCCTGGTGACGGTGGTGCTCAACTCCGGCCTGCAATTCTATGGTGGGGACCTGTATGTGGGCACCGTCACCGTCATGCAGAGCGTCATGCAGATGATTATCATGCCTGTGCAGGGGATTACCCAGGGGGTGCAGCCTGTGATGAGCTACAACTTTGGGGCCAGAAATTACGCCCGGGTGCGGCAGACCTTCCGTCTGCTGCTGCGGACCACCCTTGCGGTGACCGTTTCGGCCTTTTTGCTGGTGACCCTGTTCCCCCGGCCGATAGCGCTTATTTTTAACGACGACCAGGAGCTGGTGGAGCTGGTGGGGAAGGTGATGCCCATCTTCTTCGGCGGCATCTGGGCCTTTGGGGCGCAGATGGCGTGTCAGTCCGCCTTTATGGCCATGGGCCAGGCCAAAACAAGCCTGTTCCTGGCCCTGCTGCGCAAGGTGATTCTGCTGGTTCCCCTGGCGATTATCCTGCCCCTGGCAACGGGAAACGTAATGGGCATCTATGTGGCCGAGCCGGTGGCCGATGCGCTGGCCTCCGCAACCACCTTGACTCTCTTCCTCTACAAGCGAAAGACTTTGCTGCCCCAGGAGGAGGGGTAAACAGGCAATAACACCCGCTGAGAAGCCATTGCTTTTCAGTGGGTGCGGCTTTATTATGGTGAACCAAATGGAAAATGTGCGCGCTGCGCCTTCCCGGCGGCGGGCTTGCACTGGCTGAAATGTAAAAACCTGTATTCACAACCGCGGTTGCCGGCCAGGCCCTCTCTCTGCCGGCAAGTTCAGTCATGAACACAGGTTTTGGATTCTTGGGGCGGAAACCTTGAATTTCCCGTATTTTACCGTGCCAGCAGCTTCCGCATGCCCTGTTCCAGGCCCTCCACTGTGAGGGGGAACATGGGGAACAGCCGGTCGATGGCGTCGTAGCTCTCGGTCCACTCGCCGCCCCACTCGGGGCGGTCGCTGGGGTTGAGCCAGATGGTGTGACGGTAGCGCTCCCGCAGGAGGTGCAGGCAGTTCAGGCCGCTGGAGGGCTCACCCTCCCGGGGGACGGGGAAGGGGTCAAAAATCTCGTGGGGGGACATCTGGGCGTCTCCGACGAAAATCAGCTTGTATTCCGCGGACAGATTGGACAGCAGCCAGCTCACCGGAACGGCCTTGTTGGGATTCAGAGTGGGGTCGGTATACAGCCGGGTATAGGGGCAGTTGTGGAAATAGTAGAGCTTCAAATCTTTAAAGTGGCCCGCCTTGGTCACCGCCTGGAACAGGGCGGAGCAAAGCTGGGCGTAGTGCTCCATAGACCCACCGGAGTCCATCAGCAGAATTACCTTCACTGTGTTCTGCCGGGGTTTTTTATAGCACACCTTTAATCTGCCGGCGTTGTTGGCGGTATCCTGGATGGTGCGATCCACGTCAAACTCGGTGGGAGGCAGATCCACCAGGCCGGAGAACTGCCGCAGGCGGCGCAGGGCCGCCTGGAGCTGGCGGGTGTCCAAGGTGTTGTCCTGGCGGAAATCCCGGAAGCGGCGCTCCCCCGCCACCCGGAAGGCCCGGCGGGAGGTAGATTCGCCCCCCGCCCGGATGCCCACAGGGGACATGCCCATGTTGCCAAAGATGGACATGCCGTGGGTGCCCACCCAGTAGTTGCCGCAGTTGTGCTGTTCCCGCTGCTCCTTCCGGCGATCCTGAAACAGCTGCTCAATCTCCAGGGTGGACAGAGTTTCGTTCAACTCGGCCTGCTGCTCGTCGTATGCCCCCATGGGGGCGTTGGGGCGATCCAGCCAGTCCAGAAGATCCTGAGATACCTCCTGCTGAAAGGACACGTCCCTGAAGTAGTCCAGAAAGGCCCGGTCAAAGGAGTCAAAATCCGCCTCGCTCTTCACCAGCAAACAACGGCACAGGTGGTAGAAGCCGGTAAAACTGGCCTCGTGAAGGTTCTCGTTCAGGGCCTGAACCAGGGCCATCCACTCGGTCAGGGAGACCTTCAGGCCGTTTCGCCGCAGGAGGTACAGAAAATCCTCAAACATGGCTCACCGCCAATTGCGACGCAGCATATCAATGTCCTCGTTCTTTTTCAGCAGAACCCCCAGGTAGGGAACCTCCTTGACAATGCGGCTCACATCGGCGCCGCCGTGCTGAAGGGCCTGGATCCAGTCAATGATCTCGCTGGTGGAGGGCTTTTTCTTGATTTGGGGCAGATTCCGGATTTTGTAAAAGGCCTCCAGCACCTGGGTAAGCAGCTTGTCGTTGATGTCCGGGTAGTGGACCCGCACAATATCCGCCATCAGCTCCTTGTCCGGGAACTCGATATAGTGGAATACGCACCGGCGCAGGAAGGCGTCGGGCAGCTCCTTCTCCGCGTTGGAGGTGATAATCACTACCGGGCGGTGGTTGGCCTTTACTGTCCGGCCCGTTTCCGGGATGTGGAACTCCATCCGGTCCAGCTCCCAAAGCAGGTCGTTGGGAAACTCCAGATCGGCCTTGTCAATCTCGTCAATCAGGAGAATCACCTGTTCCTCGTCGGTGAAGGCCTCCCCCAGCTTGCCCAGCTTGACGTATTTTTCAATGTCGTCCACCCCCTGGCCGCCAAACTGGCTGTCGTAGAGGCGCTGGACCACGTCGTAGACGTAGAGGCCGTCCTGGGCTTTGGTGGTGGATTTGATGTTCCAGATGATAAGCCGTTTACCCAGCGCCTGGGAGATGGCCTCCGCCAGCATGGTCTTGCCGGTGCCCGGCTCCCCTTTAATAAGCAGGGGCTTTTGCAGTACCATGGCGATGTTGGCCGCCCGGAGCAGTTCCTCGGAGGCCACATAATTTTTGCTTCCTTTAAATTCTCCCATAATAATTTCCTTCCTCATAAAGTTGTTCAGATATCGTTCAGATTTATGTGAAAAAATCATTATCCAACTGGTTTTCGTGGATAAATCATATCGGAACTACCGGCGGGTTTCCAATACAAGATTTCGATAGTCCGATAAAAACTTTCAATAGAATTGGCCCGTTGCCGCTTTTCCATCGATGGATTAGAGCGTTTTGTGGACTGGCTATTAGCGAACTCGTCTAAAAATAGATATCCCGATTTGGACATTGTGACGGAACTGGTTTTGAACGGCCTAATTCATGCAAGAAATCAATAGATATATGAAGTATATGTAATGGACTGACAAGGCACTTCCAATATAAAATTGAGACAATAACACAGGGATATTGGTTATATCACCAATGACTCTAAAGAACAAAATAGAAGCGGAGGAGATTACGAAATGCCCAGAAAGTTTTCCCTGGCTTACCTTACCATCCCGGGAACCGACCCTGTGGAGCAGATCCGGATTGCTGCTGAGACTGGCTACGATTCCGTCAGCCTGCGCACTATCCCCATGCATCTGCCAGGCGAGCCCGAGTTTCTGCTCGACAAGGACAAGGCACTCTTTGAGGCTACCAAGGCGGCCCTGAAAGAGTACAACATGCCCCTGATGGATATTGAGCTGGCCCGTATCCGGCCTGACCTGGACATTGCCGAGTATGAGCCCGCCTTTGAAAAGGCCGCCGAGCTGGGTGCCAGCGATGTGCTGGGCAGCGTATGGACGCGGGATGTGGCCTGGTACACCGACCAGGTGGGAAAGGTTGCCGAAATGGCCAAAAAATATGGCCTGTGCTACAACATCGAATTCCTGCCTTGGGCTGGTATGCGCAACCTTCAGGAGAGCATCACCGTGGTGGACGCGGTGGGCGCAGATAATTTGCATATTATGGTGGACACCCTCCATGCCGGCCGTGCCGGAGTTACTGCGGCTGAAATTGCCCGGACGGATAAAAAATATTTCCGCTTTATCCACCTGTGTGACGGCCCCGCCGGTCCCGACGGCGACCCCGTGCTGGACAATATCAAGGATGAGCTGATGGTGTTCACCGCCCGGGAGGGTCGGCTGTATCCTGGAGAGGGCGTTATGGACATTGCCGGTATGGTGTCCGCGCTTCCCGGCCTGCCTCTGTCCATTGAGCTGCCCAACCTGAAGCGAATGGCGGAGCTGGGCGCGGAGGGCCACGCCCGCCGCTGCCTGGAGACGGCTAAGGAGTTCTTTGCGGCGAAAGGGCTTTGATTCAAAGGCGCAGTTCATTATAGCATGAAAAATCTACATAGAAAAGAGGTCAAATACATGAAGGTCGATATCAACACCAAAATGATTACCCTTATCGGCACTCCCCTGAGCCAGTCTTTCGCCGCCCGAATGCAGAACACCGGCTACGAGGCCGCCGGGCTGAATATGCTCTACTTCTATACGGAGGCGGACAAGGAGCATCTGGGTGAGATTGTCAACGGCATCCGGTATATGAACTTTGCCGGGTTTGCGGTGACCAAGCCCAATAAGGTGCGGGTGCTGCGGTACTTGGACGAACTGGACCCCCTGTGCCAGAAGATGGGAGCCAGCAACACGGTGGTCAAGACCCCTGAGGGCAAGCTGGTGGGCTACAACACCGACGGCGTGGGCTTCTACACCTCCCTTACCCAGGAGGGGGGGATTCAGGTGGACCAGTCCGTGTTCTTCTGCTTCGGCGGCGGCGGGGCCGGACGAGCCATGTGCTCCATCCTGGCCTACCACGGGGCCCGGAAGATCTACATCACCGACATCTTCGAGCCCTGCGCCAAGTCCCTGGTGTCCGATATCAACGAGAACTTTGCCCCTGTGGCGGAGTTTGTCCACCACGGCGACTTCTCCAAGCTGGCCGCCTGCAATGTGATTCTCAATGCCAGCGGCATCGGCATGGGCCAGCACATCGGGGAGAGCCCCCTGCCCAAAGAGTACATCCAGCCCAGCCAGTTCTTCTTTGACGCCTGCTACAACCCCGACCGCACCCAGTTCCTCATGGACGCGGAGGAGAAGGGCTGCAAGGTGCTCAACGGCCTGGGCATGTCCCTGTACCAGGGCGCGGCCCAGATCGAGCTGTGGACGGGCAAGAAGGCCCCGGTGGAGGCCATGCGCCAGGAGCTGCTGAAAATCGTTTCGGAGCAGCAGTAAACATATTTTGAAAAGATGACCGGTCATCTTTTCCCGGCGGGTAAGCCCGCCGGGGTGAAAGAGAGAAGAAAAGAGGAGGTAAAACATGAAAGTACTCAAATGGCTGGACGATCACTTTGAGGAAATTTTTCTGGTGATCTTCCTGGTCCTGATCTCCTGTGTCAGCCTGATTCAGGTGATCTGGAAAAAAGTCCCCTTCCTGAAAGCCCTGCCCTGGACCAACGAGTTCTGCTGCTTTATGTGGATTTGGACGGTGTTCCTCTCCCTGCCCTACACCATCCGCAAGGGCAGTATGCTCCGGGTGAGCGTCCTGCTGGACGCCATGCCCCAGATAGTGCGCAAGACCATCAACGTCCTGGTGGACCTGATCACCATGGCCTGCATGGGCCTGATGACCGTCCACTCCACCAGCGTGATCAGCAGCATTATTGAGAGCGGAGAGACCTCCGCCGCCATGCAGTGGCCCATGTGGATCGTGTACATTATGATGTTCGTCGGCTTTTTGCTGGCCACCCTTCGTGCGTTCCAGATGCTCATCATCCACATCATGCACTTTGGCGAGAAGGAGCTGACCACCCTGGAGCAGACCATGCAGGAGGCGGCGGAAGAGGCCGCCACCGCCAAGAATGCGGAAGGAGGCGCTGAATAATGGCAACCGCGGCAGTATTGGTATTTGCAGTTTTTCTAATTGGCATTGCGATCTCCATCCCCATCGGCGTCAGCATGATTTTGGGCTCTATCGCCCCCATGTTCCTGGCGGACAAGGGCGGCAACATCACCCAGCTGCTGAACAACACCTTCTCCGGCGCCAACTCCGTGCCCATCCTGGCTGTCCCCCTGTTCATTCTGGGCGGCGTCATCATGGCCGAGGGCGGCATCTCCAAGAAGCTGTTTAACTTCTTTGCCTACTTTGCCGGTCGGATTCCCGGCGGCATCCCCTGCGCCGTTATCCTCACCTGCCTGTTCTACGGCGCCATCTCCGGCTCTGGCCCGGCTACTACCGCCGCTGTGGGCTCTATGTGTATTCCCTTCCTGGTGAGTCTGGGCTATAACCGCCAGTGGAGCGCCGGCCTGGTGGCTGTGGCTGGCGGCCTGGGCGTCATTATCCCGCCCTCTATCCCCTTCGTGCTCTATTCCCTGGCCACCGAGGTGTCCACCGGCAACCTGTTTTTGGCGGGCATCCTCCCCGGCATCATGATCGGCGTTTTCCTCATGGCCTACGCCATATTCTACTGTGTCCGCAAGGGCGAGGACAAGGCCCTGATCAACGCCAAGATGAACGAGCTGAAATCCCAGGGCTTCAGCAAGCTGTTTGCCGACAGCTTCCCCGCCCTGCTGTGCCCCATCATCATCCTGGGCGGCATCTACACCGGCTGGTTCACCCCCACTGAGGCGGCCTGCATCTCCGTGTTCTACGCCATCCTGGTGTCCCTGTTTGTCTATAAGTCCATCAAACCCAAGGACCTGATCCCCTTCCTGTGCTCCTCGGTCAAGACCTATGGCGGCCTGGCCTTCGTGCTGGCCTTCGCCACCGCCTTCGGCCGTGTGCTGTCCCTTACCCGGGCCAACCGCGTTGTGGAGGAGTTCATCACCGGCAACTTCCACTCCGCCTTCTCCGTTATGACCGTTCTGGTGGTTATCTTCCTAATTCTGGGTATGGTCATGGATACCGGTCCGGCCATCATCATCCTGGCCCCCGTGCTGCTGCCCGCCGTAGAGAAGCTGGGCGTGGACCCCGTTCACTTCGGCGTCGTTCTGGTGTGCTGCCTGTCCATCGGCCTGGCCACTCCCCCCTTCGGCCTGGACGTGTTCGTGGCCGGCAACCTGGCGGAGGAACCCCCCATGTCTGTGGCCAAGAAGGCAATCCCCTTTATCATCGCCTTTATGATTGCCCTGTTCCTCATTACCTATGTGCCCGCCATCAGCACTGTGCTGGTGTCTCTGTTTGGCGTTAGCTCCGGCGGCTGATTGCCGGCCTGAAAAACGTTGTCACCTCTCGCCCCTTCCTGCCAGGGAGGGGCGGGGTGAGCAAAATATACCTATTCACCCACTATTTTAAGGAGGAAACAAAATGAAAAAGATCACTGCAATGCTCCTGGCTGGAGCCATGATGCTGTCCCTGGCTGCCTGCGGCGGCAACGGTGGCAATGGCGGCAACACCAGCAACCCCGGCAACAGCGGCGGCAGCTCCAGCGCTGGCGGCTCTAGCGCTGGCGGCAAC
>JAAWCR010000120.1 GCA_022793355.1 Lawsonibacter sp.
CAGCTCCTGTTCTCCGCTGTCCTCCAGTTCAACCAGCACCCGGCTTTGGAAACGCAGGTCCTCCTGGCAGTGTTCCAGGATCAATGCGGCAAGCTGCGACTTTTCAGCTCTTTCCAACAAGGGCCGAATATCAATTTTGGGGGCTCTAGACCTTTTCTTGTGCCTCTCCGGCGGTTCTTTCTGAATGACCAGCAATACCGCCGCTGTGTGTTTGCACACCGGGCCCCATTCATAGGGACAATCGCAGGACCAGTCCTCCACTTCACCTTCTTCCGAAAAATCGAGCTCGACCAGGTAGGGCGCTTCTTCACTGCCAGAGACCTCAGCGGTCACATGGTTTTTGTCCCAATCGATGCGCTCCACCTGCCCCGAGCGGCAATAGTCCGCCCCGCGGGACAGGATAGTAGGATCCATATCGTCTAAAAATCGCTGTATTCCATCCCGCAGGGGCATTTTGCCCACCTTCACCTTCCGATTAAAACTTGCCGCCGTTCAATTATCTGTGTTATCTATCTTTGCGATTTTCCAGCCAAATACGCCAAGATCTCCGCCGCATTGGTATCGGGTTTCACCTTGGGCATGACCTTCTCAATCATACCATTCTCATCAATCACAAAGGTGGAGCGCACCACGCCCATACTCACCTTGCCGTACAATTTTTTCTCCTGCCACACGCCGTAGGCTTGGATGGCGGTCAGCTCTGGGTCGGAGAGGAGGAGAAACGGCAGGCTGTACTTCTCCGCAAACTTCTGGTGGGAAGCCACCGAGTCCTTGCTGATGCCGATGACCGCAACGTTGATTTTCTTGAACTCCTCATAAGCCCCGGCGAAGGCGCAGGCCTGACGGGTGCAGCCGGGGGTATTGTCCCGGGGGTAGAAGTACAGCACAACCTTCTTGCCCGCAAAATCAGACAGCGATACAAGGCTGCCGCCTTTGTCCGGCAGGGTAAATTCCGGGGCTTTGGTTTTGATCTCTAACATTTCAACGTCCTCCCTTGATAAATACAAAGTGATCTTCATTGGATAGTTCCGGGTCGAAGTGGTAGTCCAAGTCAGAGAACGCCCGGATATCGTCTGCTTTTTCGATTCGATTCTCCGCCAGCCAGCGTACCATCTGTCCCCGGGCCATCTTGCACATGGTACCCTTTTCGATAACTTTTCCGTCCTTCCACTCGCCAAAGGTGCAGGTGAGAAAGCGGACGCCGGGCGGCAGATGGGGTCCCACAGCCCGGCTGTACTCCTTGGCGGCCAGGTTCAGCACCCAGTCCGTCTCCGCCGCCAGCTGCTCAGCCAACCGACCACCCCAAAAAGCGTACAGATCCTTTGCGTCCCCCATGGCCAGCTTGGCCTGCATCGCTTCCGTCAACTGTTTCGTGTCCGCCAGAAACTGCGGCAACGCCTCCACGGCAAAGTTGTCTGTGTCCGCATTCATTTTCTTCGCCGGAGAAATGATGATCCGCATGACACTCACCTCTGTCTATCATCTCAAAACGGAACTTTTTATCATTATACGTCCTAGATAGTGTCTATACGAGTTAAGCACGAATGGCAGCCCAAATAGCGATACAACGGACGTGTACCGCAGCGATAAAGGCATCTCAGGTCTTGGCATAGCGAGTGGCAATACCTCTCCAGCGTTTCAGGATTAGGAAGCAGTTTTCTACCAAATGACGCTGTTTATAGAGATATTTATCATAATCACGCTGTTCTTTACGGTTCTTCTTCGACGGGATCACAGGCTCCATCCCCGCTGAAACCGCATAGGCCAGGATATCATTTGTGTCATAGCCACGGTCTGCCAGCAGAGTTTCCGCAGAAATACCCTCGATATGACTGGCATCAATCATCAGCCATTCATAATCCGGCTCGTCAATCAGAATTTCCAGAAGTTTTTCCCAGACCCCTTTTCTCCGCCAACGGATGAACCGCTGATGAACGCTGCCCCATTTCCCGTAATCGGGAGGCAGGTCCCGCCAGGGCGCTCCGGTTCGCAACACCCAAAACACCGCGTTGATAAACCGGCGGTTATCCTGAGCGATTCCTCCCCACTGGTCACGCTTTCCCGGCAGATGTGGTTCCAGCATCGCCCATACGTTGTCGCTTATGTCGTGTCGATGATAGGAAGTTTCCATCTTTTTCGTACCTGTCCTTATTAAGATGTCTCCATTCTATCACAATTCCGGTATCTTGTGTAGACATTATCTAAATCGCCATTTTTCAACCTGTACCGAGAACTTGGCCTCCAATCATGATGCCACCGACTCGACCAGTTCCAGTACATTTTTGATTGCCGCCCTGCGCCCTTGTTTTTCTGACGTTTTTGGGCCTTTTTGTACCGTTTTGACCCCTTTGGCGGCGGAGCCTTTTTCGCCGGCGCTGGATAGCAGGTGTGCATCATCCGATCATAGTCGTGCCCCACTATGTATTCCAGATAGCCGTGCAAATCAGCGTAGCACACCTTTTGGGCATGATAACCAGGATATGGCCCATCGGCGTTCCCTTTTCGGTGCAGATCGTTTCGATTGTAAAGCGTGGTTCCAATTTTGTTGCCCACATAAACGATCATCCACCGGCTTCTCGGCGTTGCCACACCGACCCCGCGCCTGTGTCGGTAAACCGACAAACCGTGCTGCTGCAAATAGCCCAGCATCTCTTGCCGCTCGACCTGAAATCTCCGCCCCAGCGGGTCGCAGCATTTGCAAAAACGGTATCCGGCCGCCACCGCCTCATTCACATCTGTGGCAGTATCAAGGTGATCCGCCTGAATCGCCGCTTTATAGCGGCAGGTTCCTGTATGTAGGATCTTCTGGCTTCCGTTTTTTCTAAAATAATACACAGATACACCTTCCTTCTTTCTGGCACCACAATCCTACTACAGAAGCTGTCCCATAAACCGGTCTATTTAACAATCAATAAAAAATGCCGCAAGCGTATGTCCTCCACACGTTTGCGGCATTTTCTTGCGGCTTTTCGTTACACATCCTCCAGCCGTTCAAACTCCGCCAGATTCAGCTCCCGTTTCAGTTCCTCCTCCGTGGGCAGGTAGGGCAGATACTTAGCGGCGTAAATCTGCCGGTTGTCCTCCGGCAGGGTCAGCTGCACCAGCGTGTCGCTCTTCTGTGCGCACAGCAGCAGGCCCACCGGCGGGTTGTCCCCCTCGTTCATCTGGTAGCGGGTGTAGTAGTTCACATACATCTGCATCTGCCCAATGTCTTGGTGAGTGAGGAGGCCCGTCTTTAAGTCTATCAGCACGAAGCACTTTAAAATATAGTTGTAAAACACCAAATCAATATAAAAATGCTGCCCATCCACATTGAAATGTTTTTGCCGCGCCACGAAGGAGAACCCACGGCCCAGCTCCAGGAGGAATTTCTGTAAGTGGTCAATCAGGGCCTGTTCCACATTGGATTCATAGAAGTGCTCGTTGGCTGGAAGATCCAGGAACTCCAGCACATAGGGGTCTTTGATAATCCGCTCGTACTCGGGCTTGGGCTCGGTGGTCTGGATTTCCGCCGCCACGCTTTCCTTGTCCTGGCTGGCAAGGAGCCGTTGGTAAAACATAGTATTGATCTGCCGCTCCAATTGGCGGGAGCTCCAGCCCGCCTTTGCGCACTCCTCCAGATAAAAGGTTCGCGCCTTGGCGTCACTTACCTTCATTAGGGAACGGTAATGCGTCCAACTCAATTCGGGGCGCAGTGCGTCCTGAATTGGAAATGTGAGATAGAATCGGCGCATATTGCGCAGATTGCTTATATCGAACCCTTTTCCAAACTCCACCGTCAGCCGTTCCGAAATGTATTTCAGCACCTGCTTGCCATAGGCGGCCCGGTCATTCTCCCCGCAGGCCTCGAAAATCGACTTGCCGATCTTCCAATAGGCGGTCACCATGGCGGAGTTGACTGCCGTATAGACCTGCCGCTGCGCCTCAATCACATAGCCCCGGATGGAGCAGTAGGCATCCTCCGACTGAAGTGTGTCCAACTCATTTTCCCTTTTCATCAGTTCACCCATAAAATGTATCCTCTCAGCCCGTACAATGATTTTTTATCATTATAGCACGTTTTACCTTGGTTCACAACAAGGAAGCGCTTATGTACCCCATCCCATCCGTTTCTCCAGCCCCAGCATCCCAAAGCAGAACCGCTCCCACCATTCCAACGTTGTCTGTGACGGGTCGCCCTCCCGAATACGCATGGTACGTCGAATTTCCTTGGGAATCACTACCCGCCCCAGGTCGTCAATGCGGCGCACGATACCAGTTGCTTTCATATCAAAAACTCCTTTTTTCTGTTGTCAGCTATGTCTGTCTGGCAAAAGATAGTATGCACAATATTCCCCTCATGATACGATGCCGGCCTTGGAGATGTCTGGAAATTACTAAACGCCGCTGGGATTTCCAGCGGCGTGACACACGGCAAGCTAACAAAATAAAATTTACTTTACAGTTTGAATTATTTTACCGCGACTGCCTCAATCTCAAACAGCCCTCCTTTGGGCAAGGCCGCTGCCTGCACACAGGAGCGCGCCGGAGCCTCACCAGGAAAATACTTGGCGTAAACGGCATTGATGGCGGCAAAATCCTTCATATCCGCTAAAAATACGGTGGTTTTAACTACATCGGCAAAATCCATACCGGCTGCCTTCAGCACAGCCCCCAAATTATCCAGTGCCTGGGCCGCCTGAGCCTCCACCCCTTGGGACAACTCTCCGGTAGCGGGGATTAGCCCAAGCTGTCCTGACGTATACAGCGTATTGCCTGCCAGCTTGGCATGGCAGTAGGGACCTACGGCGGCGGGGGCGTTTTGGGCATTGATGGTCTGATTCATTGACAATTCCTCCTTATTCTTGTTTGCCTTACACCCATGCGATAAACGCAAATGAGCCATCTCATTTTTATCATAGCACAAAAGCGCTCCAATTTCCAGAGGTGCGATAAAAACTAAAACGCTCCGGTGGTAAAATGATATGCTCCCTCTAAGAGCCTGTTTAAAATCTTCTAATGAGGATGGCAATGAGGGCAAAAATGAGAATCTGAGCAGAAATAAAGAGTTTGCGCTCACAATTTTTCCAAAGTCTGCGGAATTTGTCGAGCCAGCCGAAAAGACGCTCTAC
>JAAWCR010000121.1 GCA_022793355.1 Lawsonibacter sp.
GCCTCATTCAGGATACCCACGATGTTGGTCATGTGGGAGGAGAAGGTGGACAGGGACTGGGCAATGGACTGCTCGTCGCCGATATCGGCCAGCACCCGGGAGAAAATGCGGACGGTTGAGTCGTCCTTAGCCGGGACGTGCAGTCCGCACTGAGCCATGAGGGTGATGAGGCCCAGCGTCTTTAAGGTGACCGTCTTGCCGCCGGTGTTGGGGCCGGTAATCACCAGGGTGTCGAACCGCTCCCCCAGCTCCAGGTCGTTGGTGACGGCTTTTTTTACGTCAAGCAGGGGGTGGCGCGCCCCCCGGAGGTGCAGATATTGGCTGGACAGCTTGGGCTCGGTACACTCCAGCTTCAAAGACAGCTTGGCCCGGGCAAAAATGGTATCCAACCAGATAAGGAGCTGGTAGTCCTCCCCAATGTCCTCCTTGTGGGCGGCGCACTGGGCGGACAGCTCGGCCAGGATACGCTCAATCTCCTTTTTCTCCTTGGCCAACAGCTCCCGCAGCTCGTTGTTGGCCTTCACCACCCCCATGGGCTCGATGAAAAAGGTGGAGCCCGAGGAGGACACGTCGTGAACCAGGCCGGGGATGGCGTTCTTGTGCTCCGACTTCACCGGCACCACGTACCGGTCGGAGCGGATGGTGATGATGGACTCCTGCAAGTACTTGGACTGGTTGGAGGAGATAAGCTTTTGCAGGATGTCCCGGACCTTGGACTCGGTGGCCCGCATGTGCCGTCGGATGGAGGCCAGCTCCGGGCTGGCGGAGTCGGCCAGCTCGTCCTCCCCCACGATGGAGTTGGTGATGGTATCCTCAAGAAAGCGGTTGGTGGTCAGGGCCCGGAACAGGTGGGAGATGGGGGTTTTCTCCTCCCCCGCTCCATAGTCCGAAGCCGTCCGCGCCGCCCGGAGGACGGCGGCAATCTCCAATAGCTCCCGGGTATTCAGGCTCCCCCCCATGTCCGCCCGCTGAAGGCTGGCGGCTACCGGCTTGATACCGGCAAAGCCGGGGGTCCCCCGGAGGACCAGCAGCTTGACGGCGGCGGTGGTCTCCGCCTGAGCCCGCTTTACGTCGTCGATATCCTCCATGGGCCGCAGCTCCAGCGCCCGCTCCCGGCCCTCGTCGGTAACGGCACACCCGGACAGCAGCTCCAGCACCCGGGGCAGCTCCAGTGTGGCCATGGATTTTTCAAATAAGTCGCTCATATTCAAACTCCTGTTTTTTTCACTCGTTTCTCAAATTTTTCTTTTGCGAACGCATAACTCTCCTGAATGAGAGGTTTCATACTTTCAAAGGTTTGCGCAGAAGGGTTCACAACGCACACCCAGCCCATCCAGGCGTAAACCGGATGAGGCAGCAGGGTATCCGTCCGGGTAAAGTCCATATCTCCCTCCACTACGCCGCCTTTCGGCGGACGCTTGGGAACCGGACCAAACAGTTTGACATAAGTCTGCTTTCTCGGCCCCAGGTTCACCCGGTACACACCAGGGCGGTCCAACTGGGAAGCCCGGTCGTTGTCCCCGTCCTTCTCCTTAACCGTGAGGACATAGACCCCCCGTTTCAGAACCTTTCCCGGGTTATAAAAGACGCCTGTCTCTCCCCAGCTGTTTACCACAACAGTGCCCTCCAGGTTGCTCAGACACCAGTCTAAAATTTGTTTCGGCTCCATCTTCATGACTCCTTCTCCCACTGCGCCATCAGCGGCCGGAACTGTTCCGGAATCTGCTCTGGAGACAGGGTGTCGTGGATGCCGCAGGTGCCCGCCTCCTGGGCGGTCTGGTAGTACCAGCGCTTGTAGTCCAGCATGAGCAGGGTGTCCTCCAGCTGCTTCTGCTGGTCCAGCACCGACTGACGCTGCTTTTCAATCAGCTCCAGCCGCTGGCTGATGGTGGCGTCCCCCTGCCGGGACCAGTCCATGAAGGAGCGAATCTCTTTCAGCGGCATCCCCGCCTTTTTCAGACAGCCCAGCAGCCGCAGCCACTCCATATCCTCGTCCTTGAACATGCGGATCCCTCCGCTGGACCGCTCCACAAAGGGGAGCAGCCCCTCCTTGTCGTAGTACCGCAGGGTAGACGGGGCCACATTCAGCTTCTGGGCCATCTCTCCAATGGTGTAAAACATAAAATCTCCCCCACAAAAGGCTTGACTTAAACTTAACTTTAAGTTGTATAATGGTTTTATACTTAAGCGCCATTATAGCGCACCCTGCCCCATTCGTCAACGGAAAGGAAGATTTTATGGTTTATAAGCAGTTTCAAGACCTGAAGCTGTCCGCCCTGGGCTTCGGCTGCATGCGTCTACCCACCGTGGATGGGAACGACGCCAACGTCAACGAGACAGAGGCCGCCCGGCTCATTGCCCAGGCCATGGAGGAGGGCGTCAACTACTACGACACCGCCTGGGGCTACCACAGCGGCAATTCCGAACTTGTCATGGGGAGAATCTTAAAAGCGTACCCCCGGGACAGCTTCTATCTGGCCGACAAATTCCCTGGCTATGACCTGTCCAACATGGACAAGGTGGAGGAGATTTTTGATAAACAGCTGGAAAAATGCCAGGTAGACTATTTTGACTTCTACCTCTTCCATAACCTCTGCGAGATGAACATTGACGCCTATCTGGACCCCAAATTTCATATCTACGAATCCCTCATGGCCCGGAAACGGTCTGGCCAGATCAGGCATCTGGGCTTCTCCGCCCACGGCAATCTGGACACTATGAAGCGCTTTTTAGAGGCCTACGGCAAGGATATGGAGTTCTGCCAGATTCAGCTCAACTGGCTGGACTGGGATTTTCAGGACGCCAGGGGCAAGGTGGAACTGCTCAACGAGTGGAACATCCCGGTCTGGGTCATGGAGCCGCTGCGGGGCGGCAAGCTGGCCAGCCTGTCCGATGAGTACGCCGCCCGGCTCCATGCGCTACGGCCCGACGAGGGCGTCCCCGCCTGGGCCTTCCGGTTCGTCCAAACCCTCCCCTCCGTGACGGTCACGCTGTCCGGTATGTCCACCATGGAGCAGTTGAAGGACAACCTGAACACCTACGCCGCAGAAAAACCCCTGTCCAGTCAGGAAACGGACTGCCTGCTGACCATTGCCAGCCAGATCACGCGGCACACCTCCGTCCCCTGCACCGCCTGCCGGTACTGCACTACCCACTGCCCCCAGGGACTGAATATCCCCGAGCTTCTGGGATTGTACAACGAATTTACCTTTACCGGCGGCGGCTTCATCGCCCCCATGCGCATCAGCAAAATGCCTGCGGCGGAAAAGCCCAGCGCCTGTGTAGCCTGCCGGAGCTGTGAAGCGGTCTGTCCGCAGCAAATCAAAATTTCCCAGGTTCTTGCCGATTTTTCCGCCAGGCTCAACCTATAATCAAACAGCCTGAAAGCAGTTTTGCCGCTTTTCAGGTTATTTGACCCTATAAGGCGCGTCATAAAGAAGCAAAGGAGCCCGCTTCCCCGGCGGACTCCTTTTGACCTGTTAAAAAACGCGCAAATCAGGGTATCAGAAAGAGAACTTAGCGGGATAATGAGAAGGATGAAGGGCAAAAGTGGAACAGGTCGATACCTGTCCCGCTTTTTTGCTGCCGCAGAAAGTTTTCCTTGTAACATCCGTCCCCTACAGTGCCGAACCCTGTTTCGGAATTGAAAACCGTTTCACATCCACCCCCTCATGGGTAAGCAGCCTGATTTTCTTCTCCAGGCCGCCCGCATAGCCGGTCAGGCTCCCACTGCTGCCCACAACCCGGTGGCATGGGATAATAATCGAGATGGGGTTATGTCCCACGGCTCCCCCCACCGCCTGGGCCGACATCCGGTCCAGGCCCCGGCGAGCGGCCAGCTCTTGTGCCAGTTCCCCGTAGGTCGTGACCTCTCCGTAGGGAATCGAGCACAAAATGTTCCAAACCTCCTGCCGAAAGGCGCTTCCCACAGGGGCCAGCGGCAGTTCTGATGCAGCGGGCCTCTCCCCCGCGAAGTACCGCCTCAGCCAGTCCTTCGCCTGCGCAAAAACGGGTATGTCCTCCTTTGGCACAGGCCGGACTGGAAGAGATTTTAAAAAATACTTCTGCCCCGCAATCCACAGCCCCGCCAGGCTCCCCGTCTCATCACAGGCCAGGGTCAGCTCTCCAATGGGAGAGGCATCCTTTGTGGAATAATACAAATCTGTCGCCTCCTCAGTTCATTTTCGTCACACGGCCCGCTCAACGCAATCCAGCCCTGCTCTCAGACCCATTATAGCAAACCATGGTAAAAAAGCCCCGCCATTTTCCGGCAAATTTATCGGAAATTTTTTTAAAAAAGCGCAACCAAATCAGCCTCAATTCCGTATTCCCATCAGAGAGGAGGGAGCGCATGGCTGAACTATGGAACGACCCGGGCGAGTTGGCGCGGCAGTATGCGCCGGCGGTATACCGGCTCGCTTACGCCCGGACAGGCTGCCGGGCGGACGCGGAGGACGTGATGCAGGAGGTATTTCTCCGCCTGATTAAGGCCGGCCCGACGTTTGCGGGCCAGGAACACGCCAAGGCCTGGCTTTTGCGGGTGACCTCCAACTGTGCCAACGACCTGTTCCGCCTGCCCTGGCGGAGACGTGAGGAGCCTCTGGAGGAAACTCTCTCCGCACCGGAAGAGCCGGAGACTGGGAGCGTGACGCAGGCGGTACTCTCTCTCCCGGCCCGATACCGGATACCCATCCACCTATACTATTATGAGGACTATTCCGTGGCGGAAATTGCCAGAATTTTGAGGAAACAGGAAGGAACGGTCAAGTCGCACCTGTTCCGTGCCCGGAATCTGCTTCGGGAACGTCTGAAGGAGGAGTATTGTGAGGAATAAATACAAGAGTGAAATGGAAACGCTCACACCCCGGCGCGAGGCGCTGGAACAGCTCTACACAAGTATCGAGGAGGAAACTGGGATGAATCGCAGCAAACGTTTCAGCGGGCGGGCCGCAGCCATTCTAGTGTGCGCCGTACTGATGGTCACGGCGGCGGCCGCAGCGGTGCCTACTGTGCGGGAGGCTCTGCTGGGCCAGCTTGGGGTGTTCGCCCCCTATGCGCAGACCATTGAGGGAGTCTCCTGCACCGACCAGGGGCTTGAGGTGCGGGTGCTGAGCGCCCTGTCCGACAACCTGAACGCCCGGGTCTACCTTTCCGTTCAGGATAGGGAGGCGGATCGGCTGGACCAATGCTTAACCCTGAAGGGGCGGCTGACCACCGGGGCGGAACTGGCACAGCCAGACGACGAGGCGCCGTCTCTGTCTGTCGGCGGCGTAGGGACCAGCCAGTTCCGACTCCTCTCCTACGACGCCGATACCAAAACCGCCCTGTTCTCCGCCCGCATCTACTATGGGGACAGCGCCCAGCCGATTCCGAACGCCCGGCTGTCCATCCTCGGCATGACCACCCAAGAGGGACAGCTGTACGGATCGGTCTCCTGTTCCACCGTTACCGCCCAGACGCTGGAGAGCCTGCCGGCGGAGGGCAGGGTTATCTTCCGCCCCAGTGACCTGAACAACCGTGCTGAGATGGACGCCCTCATTCCCAGCCGCCCTGTGGCACTGGTCCCGGAGCAAACCCCTATGCCCATCGCTGGGACAGGGGATATGTGGATCTCCTCTATGGGCTTCGCCGGCGACGGCTTCTTCCACATCCGCCTGGGGTTGGCGGAGGGGGTCGAGCCGGAGGAGCGGGGATTCTTCTCCGACTTGTTCCTCCTTGGGGCCACGGACGAGAGGCTGTACACCTATCAGGAGATCCTTGTGGACGGCGGCATGGATATCCTCTTCCCTCTCATTCACCCGGAGGACCTGGATCTGGTCAAACGCTGTGAGGCCCGGTTCTACGGGCCCTACGACCGGCCGGGCATGAGGCTTGAGGGCTCCTGGGCGGTAGATTTCCAGATGGACTATCACCCGTTCCAGGTTCTGGACTGGACCGGCGAGCTGGCGGGCTGGCAGGTGCGCCAGCTCACCCTCTCCCCCCTGTCGGTCACTATGCACAGCAACGCCTCGGGCGGCCTGGATAACGTCACCCTATATGCCGTCAAAGCAGACGGTTCCACCGTAGCCGCCCAACCGGGAACCGGACGCTACACCAACCTGGAAGCGCTTCGCCAGGGAGCAGGCTGGGACGCCTTCAACACCTGGGAGTTCCAGGAGCCGGTGGACCCGGCGGAGATCACATCCCTCACGGTGCTGGGGAAGACCATTCCGGTCAACCGGCAACCTTCTTTCGCAGAAAAAGAAGACACAACCGCGTAAGCATGGACCGCACTCATCTTCCACTGACCATCTGATTTTGGGCAATCTATCTGACTGCCCGGGATAAGCAGGGCATCTCAGCGTTCCAGCTTTCCCGTGAACTGGAAATAGCCTGCAGCTGCAAATTATAGTGATTTACCTCGCGGCTGATCTGACGGCTCCCCTCAGATTGAACTATCCGAAATTTTCGGATAGTTGACCTCTCCTCTAACTCGGAATACTCGAACACCTTGCCGATGTGGTAATTGTTGGTTCGTACATCTACATTGTATATCTCCGCCATCATCTTTTGTGTAAGCCAGATATTTTCATCCTCGTAACGCATTTCGATGCTTTCTGCGCTATCGCCTGTGGACGCTACAAAAGTAAGATATTCAGCGTCACTGGAGCGAATTGTGATGTTATCTTTCTGTTTTTTATCCGCTCGCTCATTTTACGATCTCC
>JAAWCR010000122.1 GCA_022793355.1 Lawsonibacter sp.
CCGGGCCGCGTCCATGGCCACGTTGCCGCCGCCCACCACGGCTACCTTCTTGTTGCGCAGAACCGGGGTGGGGGAGTCCTCCTGATAGGCTTTCATCAGATTGATACGGGTAAGGTACTCGTTGGCGGAGTACACGCCCACCAGGGATTCGCCGGGAATCTTCATGAACATGGGCAGGCCCGCACCGGATCCGATGAACACGGCCTCGAAGCCCTGCTCCTCAAACAGCTCCGTGATGGTGAGCACCTTGCCGATGACCATGTTCAGCTCGATCTTGACCCCCATCTTCTCCAGCTTCTCCACCTCCCGCTGCACCACGGCCTTGGGCAGACGGAACTCAGGGATACCGTAGCTCAGCACACCGCCGGCCACGTGGAAGGCCTCGAAAATGGTAACCTCGTAGCCCATGCGGGCCAGCTCGCCGGCACAGGTAAGGCCGGCAGGGCCGGAGCCAATCACCGCTACCTTATGGCCGTTGCCGGGGACGGGTTCAATCTTTTCGTTGTAACCCCGGAGATAGGCCCAGTCAGCTACAAAGCGTTCAATGCGGCCGATGGCGATGGGCTCGCCCTTGATGCCCCGGACACATTTGCCCTCGCACTGGGTCTCCTGAGGACAAACCCGGCCCGAGATAGAGGGCAGGGCATTGGCGGCGGAGAGGATCTCATAGGCCCCGTTAATATCGCCGTCGGCTACCTTGCGGAGAAAATCGGGGATGGGAATGCCCACCGGACAGCCGCTGACACAGGGCTTGTTCACACAGTTCAGGCAGCGGTCCGCCTCGTTCATGGCGGCGCCGGTGGAGTAGCCAAGGGCCACTTCTTTAAAGTTCTTCGTGCGGTTCACCGGGTCCTGGTCCCCCATAAGGGTCCTTACATTCTGCATATTAGCCATTCATGGCACCTCCTCCCAGGCGGCAGAGATGCTTCTCTCTCGCCTTGGTCTCCTGCTCCTGATAGGTCGCGTTGCGGGCAATTACCTCGTCAAAGTCTACCTTGTGGCCGTCGAAGTCGGGGCCGTCCACACAGGCAAACTTTACCTCGCCGTCTACGGTGAGGCGGCAGCAGCCGCACATGCCCGTGCCGTCAATCATAATGGGATTCATGCTTACCGTGGTGGGAATGTTGTACTTCTCGGTGAGCTTACAGGCAAATTTCATCATCAGCAGCGGGCCGATGGCAAATACATGGTCAAACTTGACCCCGCTCTCAATCAGCTTCTCCAGCTTGCCGGTGACAAAGCCGTGGTAGCCGTAGCTGCCGTCGTCGGTACAAATATGGAGGTCAGTGCAGGCCTGGGACATCTCCTCCTCCAGGATGACAATTTCCCTGGTCTTGAAGCCGCCGATCAGGTCCACCTGATTGCCGGCCTGGTGCAGCGCCCGGGCCACCGGAAGGGCTATGGCACAGCCAAGGCCGCCGCCCAGGACCGCCACCCGGCCCAGGTCCTCCACCTCAGTGGGCAGGCCCAGAGGGCCTACGAAGTCCTTAAGGCAGTCGCCCTCGTTCAGCTGGTCCAGGGCCATGGTGGAGCCGCCGATTTTCTGATAGATCACCGTGACCAGCCCGTCCTCTGCGCTGGAGATGGTCAGAGGAATCCGCTCGCCCTCCTCGTCCACCCGCAGGATGATAAACTGGCCCGCCTTAGCTTTGGCGGCTACCAGCGGCGCGTACACCGAGATCTGGCTGATCTCTGGGGTCAGCGCCTTTTTCTTCGCGATTTCGTACTTCTTCACTGTCTCTCCTCCTGTCAGAGTTTTCCTTTTTCCATCACAATATCAGCCTCTCCGGCTGTCCTAAGCGGCCCCCGGCCGCGTGGATCACAATTTTACCATCTGGTCCCCTTGCCGTAACGCCGCCGCCGCCGGGCGTAGTGCAGCCAGCGCAACAGGAAAAATACCGCCGCCGCCGCAACCGTCAGGACCGCCAGGGCTGCCAGGGTAATCCAGTTAGGGTTCGTTACCAGCTCCACGGGATTCCAACTGCGGCTGACGTCCTTCCGGCCATCCGGCTGGGCGTACCGGCTGGGAATCCCCTCCTCCCCGAAGGACTGGAGATAGGCCGCCAGGGCGTACCACTCCTTAATCTCGTTTCCGTTGGCGTCCCGGAGGATACAGGCCTCAAAGTCGGTGACCGGGCTTCCGTCCGCCGTCTTGGGCTCCAGGGACAGCAGGCCCAGGGACTTGGACTTCACCGTGCCCAGCATTTGGGCGGAGTACATCCCGGTAACCACCCGGTAGAGCTGGTCATCCTGAATCTCTTCATAAAAATCATGTGTAAAGGTGGGCGGCGGCATCTGATTGCCCTCCGCATCCACCATTTCCACATCAGCTGTGACAGTGATATTCCGATACAATTGAATATCCGTCACCCGGTTGAAAAACATCCGGTGGACATTAAAGGAGTACTCCAGCCCCGCCATATACAGCTGTGCGGCAGGCATGAGGGGGGTCACCGAGGCGTCTACCTCGGCGGCGGCCTTCAACTCCTTGCCGGTGAGGTACACCCCCACCAGGGGAAACCCGGAGGTGCCGTCGCTCCCTACTCCCATAGACAGCACGTCAAAGGCCATGGACGTGGTAATCTCCCCGGAAGCCAGCGGAGCGCGGAGCACTCCGTCGGCGGTGACGGTGACGGTGGGCACATCGGGGGCGTCTGTCTCCAGATTTTGTGTCGCCCACAGGAAGGCATCGGCCACCAGCTCCCCCAGGGCGTTCCCCTTCTGCACCCCGGATTCCGGGGTATCCAGGTCAAACCCGGCTACCGTAAGCACCTGGTCATAGCTCAGGCCGTAGCGGCCCAGGTAGGTCCCCCCCACCAGCCGCTTCCAGCGGTCTATCATATAGGTGATATCCTCATCCTCGGACAGGGTCTCATCGATGGGAGTGAGGTGATAGTCCACCAGCTCCCGCTCGCCGCCGGGCTTCCAGTCGATGGTGATGGAGCCCAGATTCTCACAGTAGGGCCCGGCGGAGACAATATAGGTGTTCCCCACCACCAGAGGCGCTTCCAAGGTGGTATGGGTATGGCCGGAGACAATCAGGTCGATGCCCGGCACCTTCTCCGCCAGCCGCTCGTCCTCGGACAGCTTCTTTTTCTCGTTGGTTCCGGAGTGGGACAGGCAGATGATAAACTCCGCGCCCTCCGCCTTCAGCGCGTCCAC
>JAAWCR010000123.1 GCA_022793355.1 Lawsonibacter sp.
AAACTAACAATACGCCCACACTAAATACGATAATCACTTTTTTTACCTTTTTATCGCCTTTAACAACCGTATCTATTCTATCAGCAAATAAAGCACACACGATAGCTGCTATCATTAACGGCACAGAAATTAACAACACAAGAATTTTTACCATGCTTTCCCCCAAAAAAACTTCCGTTTTGTTGAATTGATTATATCATACAGGTATTACCGCGTCAACTTGGTTTTGTAGAAGCTGCCAAAGTGATACCTCGGCAACACATTTCTTAAAAGGGACTTTGAAAACCTCCTGTTGATTTTCACCGGGAGGTGTGGCATAATAGATTTACTAGACCTTCTAGTGTTGGTTTGTAAGAGTTTCGGTCTTGCTGTCGTGGGCGTGCCGGAACTCTTATTTTTCGGCCAGATGCTCCAGAATAATCATACGAATCAATGCGCTGACGTTGGTTCCTTTCTGCTCAGCCTCCTGCTTCAACGCGTCTAACTGCTGTGCTGAGAGGAACGTACTGACTCGCTCTGTGTAGGCCTTTGGTTTTGGGGACAAGAGATTCACCTCCTAAGTACAGTATAAGTACGTTTCATGTGCTTGTCAAGACTTGTTTGAAATTTGCTTGTCTTTTGCTCCATAAACTGGTATAATAAATAAAAAGATGAACCTAAAATGGGGAGGTGGGTCCTTGGAGGCGCCCATTTACCACCTGGAAGGGGTGGTGAAAGCAAAAGAAGAGAATATGGGGGACTTTGTAGGGCCGCTGGACCTGATTCTGCATCTGTTGAGCAAAAACAAGATGGAGATTAAAGACATTCAGCTTGCGCTCATTCTGGACCAGTACATGGCGTGGATGAACCAGCGGCGGGAGCTGGACCTGGAGGTAGCCAGCGATTTTGTGACTATGGCTTCCCACTTGGTCTACATCAAGACCCGCATGTTGCTGTCCATCAACGATGAGGAAGCTATGAGTGAGATGGAACAGCTTATCGCCACTCTGGAGGCCCACCAGCGCAACGAAAACTATCTGAAAATCAAAGCGGTGCTGCCTGCCTTGGACAGCCGCTTTCAGATTGCCCGGGACTACTTGAGTAAGGTACCCGAGGCCATCCAGCCCGACAAGGTTTACCGCTATGTCCACGACAAAGAGGACCTGCTCAAAGCCATGACCAACCTGCTGGGCCGTCTGGACAACAAGCTCCCTCCGCCTGTATCCGCGTTTCAGGGGATCGTGGGGCGGGAGCCCTACCCTGTGGCTGACAAGGCGGGAGAGATTGTCAAGCGGCTGATAACCTTCGGCGTCACCCGGTTCCGGGCCCTGTTCCAGGGTAGCCGCAGCCGGTCGGAGGTGGTAGCTACCTTCCTGGCAGTGCTGGAGCTATGCAAAGCCCGTCGGCTGCATCTGGCTGGCACGGAATCCGACTGCACGGTCACCTGTACCCAGGAGGAGGGGGCAGTGGAGTTTACATCAGAGAATTATTAGATTTGGGGCGGCCGTAGCCGCCTGACGCTGCAACATATCGGCGGGTGCGTGGTATGCGCCCACATGTGAAATGAACCGGAGAGGAGGCGCCCCCAATGGAAATCAAGGAGTTGGAATCCGCCCTGGAGGGGGTGCTGTTCGCCGCCGGGGAGCCGGTGGCGGTGGAACGGCTGTGTCTGGGCCTTGAGGTGGACAGGCCCACTTTGGATGCCGTGGCACAGCAGCTGATGGACAAATACAGCTACGACCGCCGCGGCATCCGGCTGCTGAAGCTGGACACCAGCTATCAGCTGTGCTCCGCCCCGGAATTTGCCCCCTGCATTCGCAAGACCCTGGAGGGCCGCAAGCCTGCGCGGCTGTCTCAGCCTGCGCTGGAGGTACTGTCTATCATCGCCTACTACCAGCCGGTCACCCGAGCCTATGTGGACCAGGTGCGGGGGGTAGACAGCTCCTACACCATGGGCCTGCTGGTGGAGCGAGAGCTGATTGAGGAGGCGGGCCGCCTGGCTGTTCCAGGCCGTCCCATGCAGTTCAAAACGACCAAAAATTTTCTGCGTTCCTTTGGCCTGTCCAGCCTGGAGGAGTTGCCTGAGCTGCCCAACCAGTCTCAGGAGGGCGGCCAGCTGACCCTGGAGCTGGAGGCCAACCTGGCCCGGCTGCGGGAGGCCAAAACAGCGGAGGTGCCGGAGCTACCGGCGAAAGAACCATGAAGGCCGTCCATATCTTGGCCGTGGTGGTCCTGGTCTTGCTTCTCATGGGGCAGATCCGGGTGGGCGGTCGGGCGGAGTTTAATGCGGAGGGCTTTTTCTTGTGGATTCGGCTGGGCCGCTTTCGAATCAAGCTGCTTCCCGCCAAACCGAAAGGGGAGGAGAAGCCCCCAAAACCCAGGAAGCCAAAGAAAGAGAAGCGGAAAAAACCCAAAGAGGAGAAGCCGTCTGTCCCGTTTCCGGAGAAAATCGGCGGTGCGCTGGAGTATGCCCAAGCTCTGCTTCCTGTGGCCCTGGAGGCGGCAGGGGGAATGTGGCGCGGTTTGCGGGTGGATACCCTGCGTCTGGAGCTGACCGCAGGAGCGGCCGACCCGGCGGACGCAGCAAACCTTTACGGGCAGGCCAACGCCGCGCTGGGTGCGCTTTGGTATCCGCTGATCCGCATGTTTCATGTAAAGGACGGCGCAGCTCAGGTGAAGCTAGACTTTAACGCCCCAGGTATGACGGTGTATGGCACGGCGGCGTTGTCCATTAAGATTGGTACAGTGATGTGGATTGGTCTGCGTGTGGGATGCAAAGCGCTGTTTGGCATACTTGCCGCAAGGAAGCGGCTGAAAATAAAACGACGGCAGAGAAAGGCGGTATGACCTGTGGAGCAGGAAAAAAAGAATTCTCTCGGTGAACTGATGAAGATTACCATGGAACACATCAAGACCATGGCGGACGCTAATACCATCATCGGCACGCCCATTCAGGCGGAGGGGGTCACCCTCATTCCCGTGTCCCGCGTGTCCTTTGGCATGGGAGGGGGCGGCACGGAATTCACCACCAAGCAGCACCCCAACCAGGGCTTCGGGGGCGGCAGCGCCGCCAGCGCCAAGCTGGAACCGGTGGCCTTTCTGGTGGTTCGGGAGGACGGCAGCGTGAAGCTGCTCCCCGTGGCGCCTCCTGCGGCGACCACGGTGGACCGGGTTATTGAGACAGTACCTGAAGTGGTGGACAAAATCACCGGCTTTATTGAAAGCCAGCAGCAAAAGAAGGCACAGAAGGAGGCAGAAGGGGATTTTGTGGAGTGACGGGGACAGCGTGATAAAAACATAAAATTTCCTGGAAAGAACGGTAAAAAGCCGCTCCATACTAACACCATCTACTGAAAAGAAGGTGGCAAGTGTTGAAGCGACTTTTTTCCATAACCCTGGCTGGCGTGCTGTTTGGGTGCTGCCTGCCCGCTGTTGAGGCGGAGGGGGCCGCCCCGCCCCAAATTTCCGCCGCCAGCGCCGTATTGGTAGATGCGGACACCGGGCGGGTACTGTATGAGAAGGACAGTCATGTCCGTCGGCGCATCGCCAGCACCACAAAGCTGATGACCGCCCTGGTGGCCCTGGAATCGGGCCACGGACTGGACGAGGTGGTCACCATCGCCCCGGAGTGGGCGGGAGTGGAGGGTTCCTCCATCTATCTGCACCCGGGGGAGGAGATCACACTGGAGGCCCTGCTTTATGGGCTGCTTCTGCGCTCAGGCAACGATGCCGCTCTGGCCGTTGCCGGTCACTGCGGGGGAACGGTGGAGAAGTTTGTCTCTCAAATGAACAGGAAAGCGCGGGAGCTGGGGATGAAGGATACCGCCTTTGCCAACCCCAACGGTCTGGATGCCGAGGGACATTACTCCAGCGCTCACGATATGGCCCTGCTGGCCAGGGCCTGTCTGGAACATGAGGAGCTGGCCAAAATTGTATCCACCAAGTCTGTTACCTTGGGCACCCGCACATTTACAAACCACAATAAGCTGCTGTGGCGCTATGAGGGCTGCGTCGGCTTGAAAACCGGCTACACCGAAAAGGCGGGCCGTACACTGGTCAGCGCCGTCCGACGGGAAGACATGACACTGATTTGCGTCACCCTCAACGCCCCTAGCGACTGGGCGGACCATGCCGCGCTTTTTGACTGGGGGTTTCACAATTACGAGACCCGGCAGCTGTCTTTGGCGGGGGAGCCGGCTGGCCAGCTCACGATATCCGGAGGACTTTTACCGGTCTGTCCCATTCAGGCGGCGGAAGAACGTACCGCGGCCCTCGCCCCTGGGGAGCAAGTGAGATCCGGCTGTGAGCTGACAGAAACCCGGCTCACCGCACCGGTTTCTGCGGGAACTCAGGTGGGAGAACTTGTATATTATGTAAATGCAGAAGAGCTGGCCCGGGTTCCGCTGGTCACCAGCCGGGATATTTTGGACAATTCCGCGCCGGAGGGAGGCTTTCACCTGTGGAGGAGCGCATACAAAAATTGATTTCTGCCTGCGGTTTGGCCTCACGCCGGACCGCAGAGGAGTGGATTACAGCTGGCCGTGTGACGGTAAACGGGGAGAAGGCCCACCTGGGGGATCGGGCGGACCTGGACCGGGATCGGATTCTGGTGGACGGAAGGCCTCTGGAGCCCGGCGGCGGCCGGACCTACTTGATGCTGAACAAGCCCCGGGGCTGCGTTGCCACCCTGTCGGACGAGAAGGGGCGCCGGACGGTGAGCGATCTAGTAAAGAGATGCGGCGTCCGCGTGTGGCCGGTGGGCCGGCTGGACCTGGATTCGGAGGGGCTACTGATTCTCACCGACGACGGCGATCTGACGCACCGGCTGCTCCACCCCAGCCATGAGGTGGAAAAGGAGTATCTGGTTTGGGTGACAGGCAACCTGAACAAGGCGTTGCCCATCCTGTCCGGTCCTATGGAGTTGGATGGAGAAGCCCTTTCGCCCGCCCGGGTGCGGCGCGGTCGGGACAGCGGCAGCGTGCATCAGCTTTCCATAACCATTCATCAGGGCAAGAACCGGCAGGTGCGGCGGATGTGCGCCCAGGCTGGTCTGGAGGTGCTGCGGCTCAAGCGGATTCGGGAGGGAACGCTGTTTTTGGACCGTTCTCTGAAGCCGGGAGGGTGGCGGTCTCTCACGGCGGAGGAGCTGTTGGCCCTAACAGGGTCTCCGGGCGGTGGATGACACACCTTTCAGCGAAAGAGACGAATATCCTGGAAAAAGTTCTTGCATTTTCCGCTAAAATCAGGTATAATAGATAAGATAGAGCGAAGAAAGTATCCCCGCCCTGTTGGGCGGGGATATATAGGTTTAGGCAATTGACCGGAAGGATGGGTACAATG
Source organism: Lawsonibacter sp. (assembly GCA_022793355.1). Lineage (GTDB taxonomy): Bacteria > Bacillota > Clostridia > Oscillospirales > Oscillospiraceae > Lawsonibacter. Next base: position 5,320 of record JAAWCR010000123.1, read on the forward strand.
AGCCGAGACGTTTTGGGCGCAATCCAGGAGAATATGCACACCTTCTCCAAGGGACAGAAAAAGATCGCCGGTTATATTCTGGAGTCCTATGACAAGGCGGCGTTCATGACAGCCAGCCGCCTGGGACAGAGGGTAGGGGTGAGCGAGTCTACGGTAGTGCGCTTCGCCTCCGAGCTGGGCTATGACGGCTATCCGGATATGCAGCGCTGCCTTCAGAAGATGATACGCAACCGACTGACCACCGTACAGCGCATTGAGGTGACCAACGACCGTTTAGGAGATCAAGACCTGTTGTCCATGGTCCTGCAGTCGGACATCGAGAAAATTCGAATGACCCTGGAGGAGCTGGATCGGGAGAGCTTCAACCGGGCGGTGGACGCCATTGTATCCGCACGGAAAATCTACATCATAGGCGTGCGCTCCTCGGCCTCTGTTGCCTCTTTCCTGCACTTCTATTTTAACCTGATTTTTGATAATGTGGCGCTGGTGTCCGCCAATACCGCCAGTGAAATTTTCGAAAGCCTGCTCCGAGTAGGGGAGGGGGATGTGGTAATTGGTGTCAGCTTTCCCCGATATTCCAGCCGCACCGTCCAGGCCATGAGCTTCGCCCGTGATCGGGGGGCGGATACCATTGCCATCACAGACAGTGAGGCCTCGCCTCTGGCTTTAATTTCCAGTTGCAGCCTTATGGCCCGCAGCGATATGGTTTCCTTTGTGGATTCTCTGGTAGCCCCGCTGTCTCTGGTCAACGCCCTTCTGGTGGCCGTGAGCCGGCGAAAAAACGATGAGCTGGCCCGTACCTTCCGTGCGCTGGAGGATATTTGGGACGAGTACGGTGTATATGAGAAGGTGCAGGATGTTTGATGTGGCGGTAGTCGGCGGAGGTGCCGCAGGAATGATGGCGGCTATTACCGCCGCCCGGCTGGGAGCAGCTGTCGTCTTGATTGAGCGCAACCCCAAGGTAGGCCGCAAGCTTTATATTACCGGGAAGGGGCGGTGCAACGTGACCAACCACTGTGCCCCGGAAGAGGTATTAAGGGCGACGCCCCGTAATGGGAAATTCCTTTACAGTGCAATAAAACGGACCACCCCAGCGGATATTGAACGTTTTTTTACCGAGTTGGGCGTACCTTTGAAGGTGGAGCGAGGAAACCGGGTGTTTCCCCAGTCGGACCGGGCGGCGGATGTGATTGACGCTCTGTTCGGGGAGTTGAGACGGCGGAAGGTGCCGGTTCTGCACAGCCGGGCGGTCCGTTTGGAAGCAGATAGGGGGACGGTGCGGTCTGTGGTGCTGGAAAGCGGAGAGGAGATATTATGTAAAGCAATTGTCCTTGCCACGGGTGGAGTGTCCTATCCCGCCACTGGTTCCACTGGAGACGGCCACCGAATGGCGGAGGAACTGGGGCATACGGTGGTATCCTTAAAGCCTTCCCTGGTCCCCCTGGAATCCCCTGATCCCTTTTGTTCCAATATGCAGGGATTGTCCCTGAAAAATGTAACCCTTACCATAAAAAATCAGAAGAAAAAAACGGTTTTCCGGGAGCAGGGAGAGTTGCTGTTTACACACTTTGGTCTGTCTGGTCCGTTGGTACTCTCCGCCAGTGCCCACATGAGAGATTTTGAGAAGGAACGGTATACCTGTTCCATTGACCTGAAACCCGCCCTGGACGAACCCACCTTGGACGCACGCCTGGTGCGGGAGCTGGCAGTGGGAGCCAACAAGGACATGGACAATCTGCTGGGCGCTCTGGCCCCCCGGCTTCTGGTTCCCGTCCTGTTAGAACGGGCTGAAATTCCAGGAAACCGGAAGGCTCGTGACCTGACCAAACAGGAGCGCCGCCGGCTGCTGGAGCTGTTTAAGAGCTTTACTGTGGCGGTGACTGGTCCACGGCCTGTGGAGGAGGCCATCGTCACCTCCGGAGGGGTGAAGGTGTTCGAGGTAGACCCTAAAACGATGGGCTCAAAACTTGTAAAGGGATTATACTTTGCAGGAGAGCTGTTGGATGTGGACGCCTGCACCGGTGGCTTTAATCTCCAAATCGCCTGGGCCACCGGCCAGGCAGCGGGGGAAGGAGCGGCAGCATTCAAGGAGCCTGACCGCCTGTTGACAGGACAAGAGAAAGGGTGAGAGGCAGTGAGCTATAGAAGCATCGCTATTGACGGCCCCGCCGGGGCGGGGAAGAGTACCCTGGCCCGGCGGCTGGCGAAGGAATTGGGCTATCTATATGTAGACACCGGGGCGATTTACCGTACGGTGACCCTGGCGGTCCTTCGGGCTGGGGCGGACCCGGCCGAAGAGAAGGATGTAGTCCCGCTCCTGGAGGGGCTAGACATCCGCATGGCCTATAACGACGCAGGGGAGCAGCGGATGTATTTGTCCGGGGAGGATGTGAGCGAGGCCATCCGGGAACACATGGTATCGGGCGCGGCCTCCAAGGTGTCCGCTATTCCGGCGGTGCGTACGTTTCTTCTGGACTTCCAGCGCCGGCAGGCCCGGGAAAACAATGTGGTGATGGACGGGCGGGATATCGGCACCGTGGTGCTGCCTGGTGCGGACATGAAGATATTTCTCACCGCTGCCCCGGAGGCCAGAGCCCGCCGCCGGTTGCTGGAGTTGGAGCAGAGAGGGCAGCGGGCGGATTACGACGCCATCCTTCGGGATATCAGGGAGCGTGACCACCAGGATGAGAGCCGGTCCGTTGCCCCACTGAAGCGGGCGGGGGACGCAGACCTTTTTGATACTACCCAGTTGAATCTGGAGCAGAGCCTGGCGGGGCTGCTGTCCCTGGTAAAGGAGAAGATCGGCCCGTGAGCGAGGAAGTTAAAAAAGCCAAGGAGACGCCCGAACAGCGGAAAAAGCGGATGGACTGGTTTTTTCATCTGCTGTACATCATCGTCTGGCCCTATTTCCGCCTGATTCATCCTGTTCGGGCAGTAGGCCGGGAGAATATTCCGGAGGGACCTGTGGTGGTCTGCCCCAACCATACCACTGCTGGGGACCCCTTTTATGTGGTGTTTGCCTTCGGTTACCGGTGGCCCATGCGGGCAATGGCCAAGGTGCAGATTATGCGTCTGCCCTTCATCGGCTGGATTTTGGGCAAGGCCGGGGTATTCGGCGTGGACCGGGACACCACCGACGTAAAGGCGGTGCGTACCGCCATGAAATTTCTCAAAGAGGGCGACAAGCTGCTGATCTTTCCCGAGGGCACCCGAGTCCGGAAGGATGAGGATGTGGACGCCAAGGTAGGCGCGGCCCTGTTTGCCACCCGGACGGGGACGCCCTTGCTTCCAGTGTACATACAGCGCAAAAAGAGGCGCTTTCGGCGTAATACCGTGGTAATTGGGAAACCCTATTATCCGGAGTATGAAAACCGTAGGCCATCCGCTGAGGAACTCCAAGTCATCGCTCGGGATTTGATGGAACGGGTACGGCTTTTGGGGGAGGGTGTGGGATGAGAGCGCTGATGCTGGCCCGGTCCGCCGGCTTCTGCTACGGTGTGCGCCGGGCAGTGGAGCTGGCGGAGGAGAAGGCGGCCCAGGGCGCCCTCTGTGTTATGCTGGGCCCTATCATCCACAACCGGGATGTGGTGGACCGTCTGGCCGCCCAAGGCATCCGTTCGGTAGAGCGGCCGGAGGACGTGC
>JAAWCR010000234.1 GCA_022793355.1 Lawsonibacter sp.
CAGCTACCCCGGGCTGAACAACATGCCGCATTACGGCGACTGGGGCGCGGAGTTCCGGGAGCCCAGTCTGGTCTATTACGAGGAGTATGGGGACGGCAGCTGGGGGGTTTCCGGCGGCAACGCCAGAGACCTGATAAACAGTTTGGAGAACAACCAGTCCATTCGGTCCGACGGATACGCTGTAGCTTTCTTGCAGGAGGATTTAAAGGCCGAATCCGTCACGGTTACATACACGTATTTGGACCGGGACGGGACACAGCGAAGTTCCGGACCTCATGAATATGGAAAAACTACGCTGGAGAAAACGACCTGGGCAAACGACGAAGGTGTTTCTGCGGCTTACTACATGATCCCCCTGCCTTCGGAGCTGGTAAACAGCGATTACGCGCAGGACTGTTTCTACCGCTACCTGAAATTTGAACTGGCCCTGGGCGGCGGGGGGGAGCAGCCCGAGGGAGAATACTTTTTCAACCCCCACTTTGCCGAAACGGTGGCGCCGGTTATCTCGGACAGCGGGTCTGAGGGCGGCTGGAACAAGGATACGGCGACGGAGCACGGCGAAAAACTGGCGGCGGCCATGGACGAAATCAAAATCCGCACCCCGCGGCACCTGCACAGCCTGAGCGAGTTCCCGGAATACTATACCCGGAGTGACACATTCCGCCAGGTATTGGACCTGGACTACTCCGCCTACAAGGGCTACGAACTGTTCCAGGGAATACCCTACGCTCAGACGCCCATTGGAAAATATGGCGAGGCCTTCGCTGGGACCTACAACGGGGATTACAACGCCATTCGGAACGTAACGCCCGCCGTAAACGAGACGGCTCAGCGGCGGTACGCGGGGCTGTTCGGCTACTCCGCGGGCACGCTGCGTAATATCGTCTATCAGATGAACCCGGACCATCAGGTGACGGCCTACCTGGGCAACTCAGCCAACAACCTGTATGTGGGCGCTTTGGCGGGCGGCAGCTCGGGCGTGGTGGATAACTGCGCCGTTTCAGGGGCGAATCTGCGGGCGGGGGCCTCGGGGGTAAGCCTTTATGTGGGCGGTTTGGTGGGGCAAAACCAGGGGACCATCCGAAACTGCTCGGCGGAGTTTGCCCAGCTCAGCGCCAACTGCTTCAACTACGCCAAGATTTATATCGGCGGTCTGGTGGGGGAGAACGCCGCCTCCCGCTCCATCACAACCTCCTATGCGGTGGGCGCGGTCAGCGCCGAGGTGGATGACACCATTACAACCGCCCGCATCTGCGGGTTTGTGGGCTGGAATTCAGGAAGTATTTCCAATTCCTATGCGGCGGTGGATCTGCGGTCCAGCGGCGCGAATGTAGAAATCTTCGGCTTCTGCGGCGAACGGGCCGGCAGCCAAAGCGGCACCGGCTATCTGGACCAGGGAAGCTACACCTATCGCGGGACCTCCTACGCTGCCAACTATCATCGGGAAGGCGACAAGGCCCAGAGCCTCACCTATGCCCGTCTGGCCGGGAAGGCGGAGGATTCCTTCTCGGTGCCCGGGATGGGGAAAGCGGTACAAAGCCCCCAGTGGGAAGACGAGGAGGAGAGGCTCTATCCCTATCCCGCCGCGGTGAAGAATAAGGCGGGAGCCTATATCCACTATGGCCGTTGGCCCGAGCCGATGCCCCTGGGAGAGATGGGAGTCTTTTACTGGGAGAAGCTGGTAATTGACGGCAAGGAGACCTATCATCTCAGCGCCTTGGCCGTGGACCCGGGAAAAAACAAGATTACCCGGCAATCCAACCTCTCCGAGACCCATAACGACGGCGGTGTGGTCACCGACTATGGCTATGGGTACTATTCTGAGGAGGGAATCGCGAACAATGTTGCAATTCTCGTGGAAAATATTGGATATACCGGGTATCAGGAGTATAACAAGAGAAAGGAGTTATTGACGCCCGAGTATCAGGGTACGGCTATCACCACGCGGAAACGGGATAAAACCGTACGCTCGGACAAGAAAGAAATAGACGCGGAAGAGGCCCTTTCAAAGCTGATAGACGGCTATGCGTTCCACTGCTGGAATACCTACCGGGAAGCGCCGAGAAAAGCGGATAATAATGCGGATAATTATCGGAGAGATCGAACGGTATCCGGCTTGTGCCTGTATAAAAAGAGTAAGGATGATGTGCTTAACCCCAATAGCGGAACCATGAAGCTGGTGCAAACCGGCGAGACAAAGGCGGAAGTAACGTTTATCGTCAACCCGCAATTCGCGGATGCCATGTCGGTCAGGAATAACGGCGGATTTCAGGTAACCGGCGGTGCGCCTGGAGCAGATCAGAGCCCCGGCACAGCAAAAAATCCCTATCAGGTGCGCTGCGGCATGCAGCTCCAGGATATCAACTGGTATGATACAGCGTATACCGACGTGCCGGTGGGACTGGGGGATTATACGGCGAATCGCTTTCCCTATTTAAATAAGGACTATTATTGGAGCCAGACCCACGATATTGATTGGGTCGAAGAGCGAAAATCCTATGATATTCCTGATGTGCAGAATGACGACGGCGTGTTTTTCCCCATTGCTCAGGGATATGTTAAAGACAGTGACACATTCCTGACCGGCTGGTTTGGGGGAACATACGATGGCGGCGGCTATACCTTAAAAAACTTTGATATAGGCCTCAACACCAAAAACTACCAGGTGAACTGTATGGGCCTGTTTGGAGTGGCAAAGGGCGCTGTGCTGAAGGATATCGTGATGTTCTCCGAATCGGGGAAGGATACCGTAACCGTGTATGGGCGGTCAGAGACCAAGTATGGCGACAGCAGCACCAAAGTAAAGAATGAGAGAAATGGCTGGTATGCCGGCGGTGTTCTGGTGGGGCTGGCGCAGAAGGGGGAGAACGGTAAGGGTGAAATAACCAACTGCGCCGTGGCCGGCTATACCATAGTGGACCAAGCGGAGTATACCCGTAAACAGCAGACGAGTGACACAGACAAACCCCCAATACAGCTGGAGTTTATCAACGGGACAAAATATGTTGACATAGGCGGCGCAATAGGCGGTCTGGTGGGTATGACGGACATGGACCTGACCGGCTGTATGTCCTCTGTCACAATTGAGCTGAAGAACACATACCCCGCGTCGCAGGACGGGAAGTGGAATGTTCCGCTCCGCGTAGGCGGTCTGGTGGGCTCTACCACGGGCAGCGTGAAAAACTGTTATACCGGCGGGATAATTGACACAGGCACGTCCAGCTGTGAAATCTACGCGGGCATGATAACCGGCGGTGTGGGTATGGTAACTGGAAGATACTATGACAAGAAGGAAGTTTCTATCAATAGCTGTTACAGCTATATGGATATCAACCCGGGGAGCGGCACTAATGTTTTGAAATACGCCAGGATGAACGGTACATACGGCGGAACAACAATCAGGAGCAACAATTACTATCTGGGCAGCACCTGGAGGACAGCCTCCGGCGAGGAAGCGATTACCTACCAGGAGCTTGCGGGCAAGGAAATCTACCGGAAGCTGAACGCCAATCAAACCCCCGCGCCCTACAGCCCGGTCACCTCTGAGATTGGCGGCTTGGCCATGGCGGGCCGGTTCAGCTACGCGCCGCAAAACCGGCTGGACCTGCAAGGCCGGGACTATCCCTTCCCCACGGTGCTCACGCAGACCCGTGTATCGGACGGCATGGTCTTTAACGTCCATTACGGCGGCTGGCCGCTCAACGGCATAGAGCGGACAGAAGGCGGCAAGCCCATAGAACTGGACATGTTTACCAGGAAAACCTGCGGGGAGCCGTTGAAGCTCAGCACAGGCATACCCACCGGCGGAACCTGGACGGTGACGGGCGGCGACGGTGTAGTCGAGGCGTCGGTGATCCCGAAGCCGGACGGAACCGCCACCCTGACCATAACCGCCGTCCAGGCCAGCGACACGCCGGTTGTCCTAACCGTCCAGTATGAGGTGGAGGGAGCCCGATATTCCCTGCCCATCACCGTCTACGTAACCGATATCGTGGAGCTGCGTCCCAGCACCGTAAGCCTGTTCCCCGGCGACGTTGTGAACGTTGCGCTAACCCCCTTCGGCGTCATTCCGGG
>JAAWCR010000124.1 GCA_022793355.1 Lawsonibacter sp.
CAATCCATGACAGCGCAAAGGACCTCCCGACGGACGGCGGGAGGTCCTTTTGCTATGTCAGCTTGCGCTCTATCCAGGCGAGAAGGTCCTCAAATACCTCCTGCCGGTTTATCTCATTGAACATCTCGTGGCGACCGCCGGGATAGAGCTTCACCGTTATGTCCCCGCACCCGGCGCGGCGGAACAGCTCCGCCACCTTCCGCACGCCCCTGCCCATGGAGCCCACTGGGTCGTGGTCGCCGGAGAGAAAATAGACGGGGGTATCCTTATCCATTTGGGCCAGATTGTTTCGATCCGCGATAAATTGAAGGCCTCCCATCATGTCCCGGAACATGGCCGCTGTAATGAGAAAGCCGCACAGGGAGTCGGCCAGATAGGTGTCCACCGCCCCCTCATCCCGGCTGAGCCAGTCAGAAGTGGTGCGGTTGGGCTTGAAGGCCCGGTTGTAGCTGCCAAACGGCAGATCGTTTAAAGGCTTGCTCACGTGGTCGGGGCCGCGGAGTTTGCACAGTGTCCCGGCCAGGGCCTTGCCGGAGGCCACGGCGGCGGCGCTCTCCTGGCCCGTCCCCGACAGGACGGCGGCGTCCACCGTGCCCGGCCAGCGAATCAAGTACGTCCGGGCGAGGAAGGATCCCATGGAGTGGCCCAGGAGCACGTAGGGCAGGTTCGCATACTTCTCCCCCTCCCGCTCCCGCAACCGGCGGACGTCTCGGGCCACCAGGTCCCAGCCGTTCCTGGGGCCGAAGTAGCCGAACTTACCCCCGGCGGTGAGCCCGTGGCCCAGATGGTCCTCGCCGCACACCACATAGCCGTGGGCGGCCAGAAATCGGGCCACCGGGTCGTACCGGCCGATATGCTCCGCCACGCCGTGGACAATCTGCACCACGCCCCGGGGCGTGCCCTCGGGCACCCACTCCCTGGCGTGGACGGTATGAATGCCGTCGGAGGAGGGATAGGAAAGGTCAAAGGTCTGAATCATAAGCGCACCTCACTCTTTGGTAGGGGCGACCGCCTTCGGACGCCCGCTTTTCAATGCTGACGCGGGCCGGCGCGAACACCGGCCCTTATACAGCATACCCCAAAACGCAGGGTAAAGTCAACCCATCTGTTCCAGCAGCGACCGTATCGTCCCGGCGTGGAAGGCTCCCTCCTGAGCCAGCTCCAGATAGAGCTCCTTCAGGCAGGGGTCGGCGGTGTTCTGCGCAGCCTGCTTGTTCTGCTGCTCCCACTGCTGCTCCCAGACAAACTGCTGGCGCAGGGCCAGGGGCAGGGCGGCGGGCAGCCTTACCTCAGGGCACTTGGGAACATACCGCTTGCCGGTAATCAGGAAATAGGCGGCGGACAGCCGGCGGAAGGCCAGCCGGTGGTCGCAGGCCAGGGCGGCCAAGGCTTTGGCGCAGGATCCGCCGGCCCGGCGAATCATAGCCTGGGCGGAGGCACCCCCCGCCCGGGCCAGGGTCATCAGCTGCTCCAGACGGCCGCTGTCCCCCTGGGAGGCCTCCCCCAGGCACAGAACGGGCTGCTCGGGAAGAGAGGGTTCCCCCGGCTGCTCGGGACAGACGGGACACTCCGGACACGCAGGACAGTCCGGCGCGTCGGGCTGATCCGGACAATCCGGCACAGGCGGCAGCTCCGGGGCGACCGGCGGATCCACCGGCGGGACTTCCGGCTGGTCCGACGGGGGCTCCGGCGCCTCCTCAGGGGGAACGGAGGGCTCCGCAGGGAGGGTGGTATCGGGGATGCCGGCGGAATCGCCGCCGCCCCGGGCAGCGGGGGTGGCCTGACCAGGCATGACCCGGTCCCAGACCCGCTGGAAGGTCGCCGGGTCAATGTCTTGCCCGGCCAGGGATGGCATATCCACTTTTAATTCCATGGTTCAAACTCCTTTGCACGCAGATGTATGGGGGAACTATCCCATTCTATGAGCCGGGGGGCGTTTTGGCTATGATTTTGCCTCCTGGGGCTTGCGCGCCGGAAAAAAACATGGTACAATACCACAAATTTCCGCAGTTCGGGAAAGGAAGAGGCACTATGGAATCGGAACAGAGCTCCCTTTTTGCCATTGTCAACGCGCCGCACCAGTTTAACTACGAAAACGGTATTACCCTCACCTATGTAGAGCCTGGACTGACCCGCGGGGTGCTCCGGGCAGGCCCCAACTCCGTCAACCCCGAGGGCAACATCCACGGCGGGGCCATCGCCGCCCTGGCGGACACGGCGGCGGGCTGCTGCGCCTGCTCCACCGGAGGCGACTGCGTGACCTCCTCCTGCTCCATCGAGTATCTGCGCCCCGCCCAGGGAGACCTGTTCTGCGAGGCTACCCCAAAAAAGCTGGGCCGGAAGCTGTCTGTCATCCAGGTGGCTGTGACCGATACAGCGGGCAAAATGGTGGCCACCGGCACCTTTACCTTCTTTATGACCCGGCCGGGAGAGGCATAAAAACAGAGCGTGGACGTATGACCGGATCAACGATGCGTACGGAGCCTCCCGCAACACAATTGCAGGAGTTGCGAAACGATTCGTAACGGAGGATGTGTTGGAGGTTTACCGGCGTCCTTATGATCCGTTGTAACACAGACGCGGACGGCTCTGGACTTTGCCGGGATACTCCAGTACACTTCCGATACTCTATATCCGAGGACAGAGCAGCAAAGCCTAAAGATGCTTTTGTTAAGGTATCAGTTAATATGGTCAGTAACCAAACAGGAGTGCGGCAGATTTCCATAATCAGTCGCGCTCCTGTTAGTTCAAATCATTTGAAAATGCTCCAGCGCCGCCTTGATTGCCTTTTCCTTCTCCGGCGGGCAAGCAGGAACCTTGGCATTCTGACTTAGGCTGATTATAGCTGTTACCAACCTCCAGCCCGCACTTTCGCTTGACCTGTGAGATATAGAGGCTGGACACCTTCAACCCAAACTCCTCCAGCACATAGGCTTTGATCTCATCCTAGGTAGCCTTGCTCTCGGCGGCAGTCAAGTCCAGCTCATTATGGTTGACAGGAGTGAAGATTTTACATATACTGTCCTTATTGGAATGTTGAATTTTGCGGAAGGAACGATGGCGTACTATGACAAACCAAACAATGATGCAGTTCTTCGAGTGGTATCTGCCGGAGAACGGGTTGCACTGGAAACGTGCCGCGGCGCAAGCCGCTGAGCTTCGGAAAATCGGGATCAATATGGTCTGGCTGCCCCCAGCTTACAAGGGCGCCGCCGGAAGGGCCAGCGTTGGCTATGACGTATACGATATGTACGACCTGGGGGAGTTTGACCAGAAGGGCGGCACGGCCACAAAATACGGAAAAAAAGAGGACTATCTCGCCGCGGTGAAAGCCCTGCAGCGGGAGGGAATCCAGGTGCTGTGCGACGTGGTGCTCAACCACCGCATGGGGGCCGACGACACGGAACAGGTGTCAGTCATTGAGGGACTGGACGGGGACCGGGGCCAGGACATCAGCGGGCAGCGCCAGATCACGGCGTGGACCAAGTTCATTTTTCCCGGCCGGGCGGGGACTTATTCTGATTTTCAGTGGAACGCTTCCCACTTTAGTGGAACGGACTGGGATGCGGCGGCCAAACAAAACGGAATTTTTCGGTTTTTGGGAAAGTCCTGGAATCGGGAGACCGACTCGGAAAAGGGCAACTATGACTATCTGATGGGGGCGGACCTGGATACCGACAACCCAGAGGTGATCCAGGAGACCCGAAACTGGGGCAAATGGTATCAGGATACGGTACATATGGACGGCTTCCGCATGGACGCAGTGAAGCATATCAGCTTTGCCTTCTGCCGGGACTGGTTGGCGGCTATGCGGGAACAGAAAAAGGACCTCTATGTGGTAGGGGAATACTGGTCACATGAGGTGGGAAAGCTGACCCATTATCTG
>JAAWCR010000125.1 GCA_022793355.1 Lawsonibacter sp.
AAAGAAGATGCCGAAATTCATGAAATTCCGGCATCTTGGCACCCCGAACTGGACTTGAACCAGCGGCCTACTGCTTAGGAGGCAGTCGCTCTATCCAACTGAGCTATCGGGGCCTATATGAAGTTTTACCCTGCCAGGTGATAGGTGAGCTATCACTTAGGAGGCGACCGCTCTATCCATCTGAGCTATCGGGGCTAATTATTTTGTGTAAGCAGATTTGAGCCGGGATAACCCGCACAGGGGGAAACCCATGTATACCCGGAAAGCAATTGCGCCATCCAATTGAGCTGTATGAGCAAATACCTCTGTTATTTTAGCCTAAGTGGGGCCGTCTGTCAACGGCAAAACGACCATTTATCCCGGAAAAATGACCAACTATCTCCGGGCTATAGACAAGTCCAAAGTGGAGGGGTTATACTGGATAAGCTGGGAGGGAGAGGATATGGAGGTAGAGATCCGGGTGGAGCCGGGCCGGCAGGAGCCTAAAATAGTCATTTTGGCCGGGGCCGAGAGCGAGGAGCTGAGCCGTCTTGCGGACAGTCTGGCTGAGCTGGCCTTGGGACCGGTACAAGTAAACCGTGGAGAAGAGAGGCTGCTCCTGCCGCAGGGAGAGTTTCTCCGGTTTTATGCCGATGGCAAAGGGGTGTCCGGCCAGACGGCAGAGGAAGTCTATACCGTCCGCCTACGGCTGTATGAGCTGGAGGAGCGGCTGGAGCCGTCCCGTTTTGTCCGCATCTCCAACAGTGAGATCATCAATCTGGACCGGGTAACGTCGGTGGATTTGTCCCTGTCGGGCAGCATCTGCATGACTCTGGACGGGGCGGTAAAGGCTTACGTGTCCCGGCGGTACATGAAGAAAATCAAGGAAGTGCTGAATAAAGGAAGGAGGAGCCGCGGTGAGAGAGGATAAATGGGCCTGGCTGGTCCGGATGCTGGCCGGAGGGGGGGCCGGCCTGCTGGCTGCGTTGATTTTCGTCCCCTATTTTATGGATACCCGGCTTGTGAACCCTGTATTGTGCCTGCTGTGCGTCGCCCTGGGGGTGACGGCGGGGCTGGCCACCCTGCCCTTCGCCGACGACGGAAAATCTCTACTGCTACGCTCTGGCGCCCACTTCGCGGTGACCTCCGCCCTGTTTATCCTGCTGATGGCCCAGTTCTATGGCTGGTGGTGGGAAGGGCTGCTGATGCTGGAGGGGATGCTGGCCGTGCTGTACGCCCTGATCTGGTTGGGGCGGTGGATCGGCTGGTATGTGGAGGTCATGCAGCTGCGCACCCTGCTGGGACTGGACGCCGGGCCGTCCCCCCTGAAATGGCGGGAGACCCTGCCGTATGCGCCCTTTGTGCTGTTGCTGTGCGACGGCCTACCCCTGCTCCTGCGGTGGGCGGAGCGGGCAATGAGCGGCGGCTGGGTCGATATCCCGGTCCTGTCCGGGCTGATGCTGCCCTTTGTGCTGCTGCCGGCGGGGGGCTTCTTCGCCGGGGTGTCTCTGGGCAAGCGGCAGGGGGTGTGCCCGCTGTATCCGCTGGCCTGCTTTGTGTGCTATCTGCCTATGCTGTCCCTGCTGTCCACCGCCGAGCTGTTCCACTGCTTCCTGGCAGCGGTTCCCGCCCTAGCGGGCAATGTGACAGGCTGGCTGTACCGCCGGGCGGTACCGAAGAAAGGGAGGGAGACCGTATGAAAAAGGAAGTGCGCCTATACAATGTAATCTTTCCCATTTGGCTCATCTGGCTGTTTCCCCAGCTACTGCTGTTCGTTATCCCCGGCAATCTCCTCATCGACTGCGCCGTGTTGCTGCTTACCTTGCTGGCCCTCAAACACCAGCGGAAAAGGGAAGTGATGAAGGTGCTGTGGTGGAAATTCTGGCTGCTGGGCTTCACCGCCGACCTGATTGGGACGATGTGGATGTTCCTGGGGTGGTTGTTGGCCGTCCCCTTTGAGAGCTTTTGGTATGAAACGCTGTCCTATATCATGTACAACCCCTTCGGCCACCCGGCGGCATTTCTCTGGACGCTGGCGGGGGTAACCCTGGCCGGGTACTGTATCTACCGCTTTGATAAATGGGCCATGAAACAGTGCGTTCTGCTCAACGGAGGGGAGAAGCACAAAATTGCCCTGGCGATGGCGGTCATTACCGCCCCTTGGCTGTTTTTTGTTCCGATATATTGATGAAGCAAGCGCCTCGCTCACGCGAGGCGCTTTTGCGTTCAGGACAGCTGAAACTGTCCGGTGTACAGCCGGTAGTACCGGCCCTTTTCCTCCAGAAGGCGCTCGTGGCTGCCTTTTTCTTCAATTTCGCCGTGCTCAATGACCACAATGCAGTTGGAGTTGCGCACGGTGGACAGACGGTGGGCAATCACAAATACCGTCCGTCCCTCCATAAGGGTGTCCATACCCCGCTGAATCAGCGCCTCGGTCCGGGTGTCAATGGAGGAGGTGGCCTCGTCCAGAATCATTACCGGCGGGTCGGCCACGGCAGCCCGGGCAATCGCCAAAAGCTGCCGCTGGCCCTGAGACAGATTAGCCCCGTCTCCGGTGACCTGGGTTTGATACCCGTCGGGCAGGCGGCGGATAAAGGAGTGGGCGTTGGCGCTCTTGGCGGCGGCAATACATTCCTCATCGGTGGCGTCCAGCCGCCCATAGCGAATGTTGTCCATAATGGTACCGGTGAACAGGTGGGTGTCCTGGAGCACCGCTCCTAAAGAGCGACGCAAATCATCCTTACGGATATTGGCTACATTAATGCCATCGTAGGTAATCATACCGCCCTCAATCTCATAGAACCGGTTGATAAGGTTTGTGATGGTAGTCTTGCCCGCACCGGTGGAGCCCACAAAGGCGATTTTCTGGCCCGGGTCGGCGTAGACCGACACATCCTTCAAGATTCGCTTGCCGGAGACATAGGAGAAATCTACATGGCTGAACCGCACCGCCCCCCTCAGCTCGGTGAGGCAGTAGTCCTCCCCGGGGACATTGCGCACCGTGCCCCGGATCAGGTGGAGCCCCATTGCTCCATCAGGGCCGGGATACTTCCAGGCCCAGCCATGGTTCGCTAGCATAGCCGGGTCGGGAACGGACTCCGGGTCGGCAATCTCGGTGAGGGCTTCGTCCTCCCCCACAAAGACGGGAACCAGCTCCATGCCGCTGCCCCGGGGCGTTTTCCAGGCCCAGGTGCGAGGCCGTCCTCCTCCGGTGAAGGGGGAGAGGGTGCCGTTGGCGTCCTTCTCAGCGGGGATCAGGGTGATGGAGCCCTCGTTGATTTCGGCGGCGGTGTCCATCACCTCAAAGATGCGCTCCGCTCCCGCCATGGCGGACAGGAGAGTGGTCATCTGCTGGGAAATCTGGTTCAGGGGCTGGCCCACCTGGCGGGAGTAGTTGAGATAGATGGCCAGTCCGCCCAGGTCGAAGCCCTGAAGGACAGAAAGCAGGCCGCCCAGGGCGGCGGTGAGGGCATAGCTGATGTTCATCAGGTTGCCCGCCACCGGCATAATGACGCCAGAGTAGAAATTTGCCCGCTGGGCGGCGTCCCGGTAGGCGTCGTTGAGCTGCTTGAACTTGGCCTTGGCCGCCTCCTCGTGGGTGAAGGCCTTGACTACCTTCAGCCCCTCGATAGTCTCCTGAATTTCTCCATTGACCGCCCCCAGGGCGGCCTGCTGCTTCTGATAAAATTTCCGGCTGCGGCTGCCCAGCTGCTTGAACAGAGACATGGTCAGGACCAGCACCAGGGCTGTGGCAAGAAAGAGCTTCCAGTTAATCACTAGCATCAGGGTCACCAGTCCCACAAACATCAGGCAGCTGGAGAACAGGGAGACCATGCTCTGCTGGAGGGCCATCTGCACGTTGTCCGCGTCGTTGGTGAAGCGGCTCATCAGCTCCCCGTGGGGATGCTGGTCGAAGTAGGACAGGGGGAGCTTTTGCAGAGCGTCGAACAGGTCCTTGCGCAGCCGGTTTACCCCCTTTTCCGCTAGCCGGACCATAGCGGCGGACTGGCCATAAGTGGCCAGACAGCCCAGCAAATAGATTCCCGCCAGTTGTAGGATCGCCAGACTCAAACCGGCGAAGTCGGTACAGCCCGACCAGATGAAGTTATTAATGATGGGCCGCATCAGGTACGACCCGCCCAGGTTTGTGCCCACCGAGACCAGCAGGCACAGCAGAACAAAGAGCAGGGGCAGCTTGCTTTTGGTGAGGTAGCCCACCAGCCGGCCCATGGTCTTTTTCATGTTTTTTGGCTTGACGTAGCCCCCCTTTGGGGCATGATGAGGTCCTGGCATTATCCGCCCACCCCCTCTTGCTGAGATTGATAGATTTCCTGGTAAATTTTGTTGTGGGCCAGCAACTCCTCGTGGGTGCCTCGACCAGCGATGTGGTCGTCGTCCAGAATAAGGATCTCGTCGGCATACTGCACCGAGGAGATTCGCTGGGCGATGATGATAACCGTAGTGTCTTTGAGATTGTTGTGGAAAGACTCTCGGATGGCCGCCTCGGTGGCGGAATCCACAGCAGAGGTGGAGTCGTCCAGAATTAGGACTGCCGGTTTCCGGAGCATGGCCCGGGCAATGCACAGCCGTTGCTTCTGCCCGCCGGAGACGTTGGTGCCCCCCTGGGTCAGCTGGGTATCAAAGCCGTCGGGGAGGCCCATAATAAAGTCGTAGGCCTGGGCGTCTCTGGCCGCCTGAAGGATCTCCTCCTCGGTGGCGTCCGGCTTGCCCCACAGCAGATTTTCCCGGATCGTGCCGGTGAACAGGATGTTGGACTGGAGCACCATGCCGATTCGCTCCCGCAGGCCCTCCAGGGGGTAGTCCCGCACATCCACCCCGTCCATCAGGACGCAGCCGCCGGTGACATCGTAGAACCGGGGAATCAGGTTGACCAAGGAGGACTTGCCGGTGCCGGTGCCCCCCACAATTGCGACAAATTGTCCGGGCTCTACGGTAAAGCTGATGTGGGACAGCACATCGTCCCCGGCACCCTCAGCGGCGTATTTAAAGGAGACGTCCCGGAATTCTACCCGGCCCCTGGGAGCGGGGAGTACAGAGGCGGCCTCCTTGTTCTGGACGGAGGGAACGGTTTCCAGCACCTCGTTGATACGCCGGGCGCAGGCCTGGGCCCGGGAGAGCTGAAGCAGGGACATAGCCACCATCATCACGCTCATCAGCACCTGCATAATGTAGCTGAGGAAAGCGTTCAGGTCCCCCAGCGCAAAGTCGGCCCCCATAACCATCCGGCCTCCGAAGTAGAGGACGGCCAGGGTTGCTCCGTTCAGGCACAGCATCATAATGGGAAAAATGGCGATGATCCGCATACCTACAGTGAGGCCGGCCTCCATCAGTTCGTCGCTGGATCGGTTAAACTTCTTCCGCTCGTGGTCCTCCCGAACGAAGGCCTTCACCACCCGGATAGCCACCAGATTTTCCTGGAGGACGTTGTTCAGCCCGTCAATCTTTTTCTGCATGGCGTCAAAAAGCCTGGTACAGATTTTCATCAGTACGGCGATGGCCAGCACCATCAGAGGGATAATCACCAGCAGCACCAGGGCCAGCCGGGCGTTGAGATAGAGGCTGACCCCCAAGGCGGTGATCAGCATAACCGGAGCCCGCACCAGCATGCGCAGGCCCATCGCCAGCATCATAGTCATGGCGTTGACATCATTGGTCATGCGGGTTATCAGGGAGGCAGAGGAGAAGCGGTCAATGTCGGCGAAGGAGAACTCCTGCACCTTGTTAAACAGGCATTGGCGCAGATTGCCGCCGAAGCCCTGGCTGGCGAAGGAGGCATATTTGGCGGAACCCACGCCGCAGGCCATAGCCAGCAGGGCCAGGGCGAGCATCAACCCGCCCATGGCAAAGATATAGCCCACATCACCCGAGGGGATGGCGGTATCCACAATTTCCGCCATAACCAGAGGGAGCAGCAGCTCGCAAATTACCTCCAGCACAATGAGGACGGGGGATGTTAGAGCCTCTTTTTTATAACCCTCCAAGTGGGTCAGGAACAGGGAAAGCAAGGTAAAATCACTCCTTTTTATGAGAATCGAGGCGGGTCAGATTGTCCAGTATCCGGCGCTGAAATTGGGCCAGCTGCTCCAGCTCCTCCGGGGTAAAGCCGTCCAGCATCCGTGCGGCGACCCGGCGAAAGACCTTGCGGCAACCCTCCACAGCGTCGGCCCCCTGTTCGGTAAGGATGACCCGGTTACGCCGGGCGTCCTTGGGCCAAGGTTCCCGGCGGACATAGCCGTCCCGCTCCAAACATTTTAACGAGTTGGCCACGGCGGCGGGAGAGATGTGGAGCAGATCGGCCAGCTCCCTTTGCGCCTGACACTGACCCTCCGGGTCCTCCCCGGCGGACTGGAGAATGGACACCAGCATGGGGTGGCCTACTTTTTCCAGACCCTCCGCATGCAGCTCCGCCTGGACCGCCGAGCGGTGAGCGTTGTGCAGGCTGCGGGACAGCAGCTCCATCTCGTGAAATGATACTCCCACGAGAAAAACCTCCTTCCGTGCATAATCGTTAACAAGTTAATGATTAACGTGTTGATTATTTTACTTGGGAAGGAAAAATTGTCAAGAGCTTTTTGGGAGGATTCAAAAATTGTTTACATATCTCCGCCCTGGGTATTCCAAACAATTCTTAAGCAGAACTTTTATGTCCGTTCGCCCGGAAAGCCGGCTGATTTGAGGAGGGAAAGCGCAACCTTCAGGAGTACGGCAATGATTTCCGGAATAAAACGGAGCGCGGCGGACAACCTTTTGGTTGAAATACACAAAAAGAGCCCTTTAATTTCTGCACTTTCTCCGATTGTATTCTAGTATGCAAGTTGTATAATGGAGACAGTAACCCGCTTATCCCAAAAGCCAATCAACATTGGAGGAGTACAGCTATGAATGAAGTTCTAAAGCGCGTTTCTGACATTGGCATTATCCCCGTTATCGCCTTCAACAGTGTGGAAGAGGCGGTTCCCCTGTGTAAGGCCCTGGTGGCCGGTGGGCTGCCCGCCGCGGAGGTCACCTTCCGGACCGCTTGTGCGGAGGACTGCATCAAGACCATCAACAAGGAGGTCCCCGAGATGCTGCTGGGCGCGGGCACTGTGCTCACCGTGGATCAGGCCGACCGGGCCATGGCCGCCGGCGCTAAATTCATCGTGGCGCCCGGCTACGACCCCAAGGTCACCCAGCATGTGATAGACAGGGGCGGGCTGATGATGCCCGGCACCGCTACCGCCGGCGAAATGCAGCAGGCCATGAATCAGGGCTGTGAGGTGCTGAAGTTCTTCCCCGCCGAGGCCAACGGCGGCGTGGCGATGCTGAAAAACATCGGCGCGGCCCTCAAGAGCGCCAAGTGGATGTGCACCGGCGGCGTCAACGCTAAAAACGTCAACGACTACCTGAACTACGACCAGATTTTGGCTGTGGGCGGCACCTGGATGTGCAAGAGCGACATGATTCGGGACGGCAAGTGGAGCGAGATCACTGCTATCTGCAAGGAGGCGGTCAAGACTATGCTGGGCTTCTCCCTGGCCCATGTTGGCATCAATTGTGAGAACCCGGTGGAGGCCCAGAGGGCCGCCAAAACGCTGTGCGCCTTCTTCAGCTTCGACTACAAGCCGGGCAACTCCTCTATCTTTGCCGGCAGCGCCGTGGAGTGCATGAAGGAGCCCTATTTGGGCAGGAATGGCCACATCGCCATCAGCACCGTCAACCTGGACCGGGCGGTCTATCATCTGAGCCGCCAGGGTGTGGAGTTCGACGAGTCCACCCGCAAGCCCAAGGCCATTTACCTCAAGGGTGAGGTAGGCGGCTTCGCCATCCATCTGGTGCAAAAGTAAATACAAAGCCCACCGCCTTCGGCGGGTCATGCCCCAAAATATGCGATTAATTTAGGAGGAAAAAATTATGGCAAAAGTAGTCACCTTTGGCGAGCTGATGATCCGGCTCCAGCCCTACAACTATGAGCGTTTTGTTCAGGCCGACCACCTGGAGTTTACCTTCGGCGGCGGCGAGGCCAATGTTGCCGTCTCCCTGGCAAACTATGGCATGGATGTGGCCTATGTTACCAAGCTGCCCGCCCACGCCATCGGGCAGGCAGCCGTGAACTCCCTGCGCCGGTATGGCGTGGACACAAGCAGGATTGTCCGGGGGGGTGACCGGGTTGGCATCTACTTCAACGAAAAGGGCGCTTCCCAGCGTGGCAGCGTCTGCATTTACGACCGGGCCCACTCCGCCATCCAGGAGGCGGTCGCCGCCGACTTTGACTGGGATAATATTTTTGAGGGGGTGGAGTGGTTCCACTTCACCGGCATTACTCCGGCGCTGGGCCCCAATGTGGTGGAAATCTGCCGGGAGGCCTGCAAGGCCGCCAAGACCAAGGGAATCAAGATCTCCTGCGACCTGAACTACCGGGGAAAGCTGTGGACCCGGGACCAGGCCCGGGTGGCCATGACCGACCTGTGCCAATACGTAGACGTGTGCATTTCCAACGAGGAGGATGCCAAGGACGTATTCGGAATTGAGGCCGAAGCCACCGATATCTACGCCGGCTCCCTGAACCATGAGGGGTATAAGTCCGTGGCCAAGCAGCTGGCGGACAAGTTCGGCTTTGAGATGGTGGCGATCACCCTGCGGGAGAGCCACTCCGCTTTTGATAACGGCTGGTCCGCTATGCTTTACAATGTGGCGGAAGACGAGTATTGCTTTTCCAAAAAGTACGACCTCCACATCATCGACCGCGTAGGCGGCGGCGACTCCTTCGGTGGCGGCCTGATTTATTCCCTGACCCATGGCAAGACCACCCAGGAGGCGGTGGAGTTTGCCGTGGCGGCCTCCGCCCTGAAGCACTCGGTCGAGGGGGACTACAACATGGTCACCCTGGCTGAAGTGGAGAAGCTGGCCGGCGGCGACGGCTCCGGGCGTATCCAGCGGTAACAGGACTATACTGCCCTGCTGGCATCTGGCGGACTGCCCGTGCTTGATTGCCTCACGCTCCAAGGAATCAGGTAAATGTCAAGAAGAATTTTGACAAATACAGGAATTCCCTTTACAATATGATAGAGTTGGATGATCTTCGCCGCCGGTGGGCGGTGAAGCAAGGCTGAAGGGCGCGGGAGCTTCCCGCGCCCTTGTGTTAATGGACCCAGGCCAGCACCGCATCCCGAAGAAACTGCGCGCAACCCGGCTGTTCCTTATCGTAATATGCTGTAAATCGTTCATCCTGTACATACAATTCTGCCAGCCCCCGGTGGTGCGGAACGTCGTACTTATCCTCGGTAACGGTGAGCCAGCGGCAGTGGAGGTCCGCAATCTCCTTGCCCTTCTCCCCCGCCGGATCCGCTCCAGTGGCCACAGCTGCGGACAGCTTCTCCAAAATCGCCTGGCCCAGGCGCTCCCACTCGGCGTACTGCTCCTGGGTCGTTCCTTTTATCCGGGCGAGCATACTGTCTACCTCTGCGTCACCATATTTGCTTCTGCTCTCCGCCTCATAGGTTCTTCCAAAGTCCTCTAAGGCTTGGCGTTTGAAGGCCTCAAATTTTTTCTCATCAGACATAATCTCTTTCCTTTCCTGTGTCAAGATAGTTTCCTTTACCGAGTCTATCAGCCCCTGGACCCGTTCTCGCTCCTCCTCCAAGGCGGCGAGGTGGCCGCGCAGAACGGCCAGGCGGTCGAAGGCGGGATCGTCCAGAAATTCCCTGATACGGGCCAGCTCCACCCCGAGAGCCCGATAGAACAGGATATCCTGGAGCCGGTCTACCTCCGTCTGCCCATAGTAGCGGTAGCCGCTCTCCGCCACGCGGCTGGGCTTTAGCAGACCGATTTTGTCGTACCAGCGCAGAGCACGGGTGGTCACTCCGGACAGGCGCGACAGCTGCTGAATGGAATATTCCATCTCGATCCCCTCCCTGATTGGGATACTACCACTTGACGCTGCGTCAAAGTCAAGAAATTTTTTAATTATTTTTCCTCTGATTTTTCTTTCTTTAACCGCTTCAGCTCCCTGCGTCCAACTATAACAGCCGACACGGCAACCGCCGCCAGAACGATTGTCAGGAACAAATTGTAGGATACCCAGATCAAGAGGTCCTGCACCCCTTGGCCCAGATTGCGGAAGCTGGCCTGGAAACCGGCGGCCATCCGTTGGCCCAGAGAGGAAGTCTCCCCCACCTCCTGGGTGACCCGGCCAACCTCGTGGAGGTAGATCCGAAAGGTGGAAAAGTTAATCAGGGCATCATACCGGTTCAAGTCGGAGGCATACTGTTCGATCTGATACTCCACATCGCTGAGGGCGTTTTCCAGGGCGATGATGTCCTCCATGGTCTCCGCCTTTTCCAGCAGGGCAAGCAACCGCGCCTGCTTGGTGCGCTGGGTTTTTAAGCGGGCCTCGATGTCGTAATACTGTTCCCCCACATCTTCACTGCCCTCATTTTTGCTGGTCACATAGCCCAGGTCCCCCGCCTGGGAGAGAAACTGCTCGTATTTCTCCGCCGGCACCCGGACAACGTACTCCCCACTGCGGCTGGCATAGGCGTCCCGCCGGCTGCCCCCATAGACGGAGGCATTTTCATAATAGCCGCCGCAGGAGGCCACCATCTGGTTGAGCGCCTTAACGCTCTCATCAAACTGCTCCGTCTGGATCTCCAGCTCCGCCCGGCGGATCAGCTTAGCCCTGGTGTTCTGGTAGATGGAATCTGGAATACTGCCGCCGCTATCCGACTCCGGAGCGGTGGGCATGCTTTCAGCAGCTTCCATGTCCCAACCCTGGTAGTTGCTGTCCCCGGTGGCTCCCCCGCTGCCGGAGGGCGCGCTGCCGCCGTTGGCGGCTCCTCCCCCGCATCCTGCCAGCAGTATCGCCACAAGACAAAGCGCAAACAAACTTTTTCTTTTCATAATGATCCTCCTTTTCTTTTTAGTCCTCATTGTGCGGCTTTTCTGTCCTCGTCTATAATAGACGTAAAAATTTCGGCTAAGTTGCACCCTTTTCCAAATTTTTTCATAGGATGGAGAAAATTCGGGAGGTGCAACACTATGCCTATTATATACTTATCACCCAGCACACAGGATTGGAACTATTACGTCAATGGCGGTACGGAAGAGGAATGGATGAATCTTCTGGCTGACAAAATGGTCCCTTATCTGGACGCCTCCGGCATCCGATACACCCGGAACACGCCGGATATGACCGCCGCTTCCTCCATCGCCGCCTCCAACGCCGGAAATTTTGACCTTCATCTGGCGCTTCATTCCAACGCCGCCGCCGGAGTCCAGGCAGGTAAGGCCCGAGGGTCCATTGTCTTTTACTACCCCGGCAGCACAAACGGCCAGCGGGCCGCGGAGCTTATCGCCGATGGACTGAAAACCATTTACCCAGACCCCAACAAAGTGCGCACCGAGGCCACCACCTCACTGGGCGAGGTAGCCCGGGTCAACGCCCCCGCCGTTCTGGTTGAACTGGCCTTTCATGACAACCCGGAGGATGCCAACTGGATCAAAGCCAATCTGGACTCGGCGGCCCGAGTTATTGTGCTGGCGCTGACCGAATATTTTGACATTCCCTTTTTCGAAACGGAAAACCGCCGGTCCGGAGTTGTGGATGTGGAGTGGGGCAATCTCAATGTCCGGGCCCGGCCCAGCACCTCCGCCGCCATTGTCGCTCAGGCTCCGGACGGCGCACCAATCACTGTACTGAACACCGCCAACGGCTGGCACCTGGTCAATTACAATGGCACCATCGGTTATGTAAGCAGCGAATTCGTGACGTTGACCTGAAAGGAGGACCGCTTTATGGACATCCATGTCGTTCAACCGGGGGATACCATATACCAGCTGGCTCAGCAGTACGGCGTTCCCATGGAACGCCTGCTTCAGGACAACCAACTTCCGGACCCCTCCCAACTGGTGGTGGGGCAGACCATCGTGGTGCAGTACCCGGAACTGACCCACACCGTTCGGGCGGGGGACTCACTATACTCCATCGCTCAGATGCACAATACCACCGCCGTACAGCTTCTGCGCAACAATCCTTCCCTTCACGGCCGGGATCTGATTTATCCCGGTCAGGTTATCGTTGTGCGGTACGCCTCTCGACCCCGGGGAGCCCTCACCGTCAACGCCTACGCATACCCCTCCATTGACCGGGGACTGCTCCGGGACACCCTGCCCTATCTGTCTTTACTTACCCCCTTCACTTACCGGTTTGATGAGGAGAACCTGATTCCCCTGCGGGACGAGACCCTGGTAACCGCCGCCCTTCAAAGCCGTGTAGCCCCTGTTCTCCATCTGTCCAATGTCGATGAACGGGGACAGTTTTCCTCTGAGCTGGCCCATGAGCTGCTGGAAGACAAGGACGATCAGGAGGAACTCATTGAATCCATTCTGCGCACTGCGAACCAAAAGGGCTACCAGTGGGTGGATGTGGACTTCGAATACATCCGGGCTGAGGACGCAGAGGCTTACGCCCAATTCCTGACCCGGCTGCGCCAAGCCCTAACCCCCAGTGGGCGGCCCCTTGTGGCTGCCTTGGCTCCCAAGACCTCCGCCGGCCAGCCCGGTCGGCTGTACGAAGGCATTGATTACCACCTTATCGCCCAGGCAGTGGACTTTGCCCTGCTGATGACCTATGAGTGGGGATACCTCGGCGGACCGCCTATGGCGGTGGCTCCCCTACCCCAGGTACGGCAGGTAGTGGAATACGCCTTGACTGAATTTTCTCCTGGCCAGCTCTTCCTCGGCATACCAAATTATGGATACGACTGGCCCCTGCCCTATCGTCCGGGCAATCGCGCCGTGTCGGTAAACAATGTGGAGGCCGTCCGGCGGGCCTGGGACCGACGGGCCGCTATCCGGTACGACCAGCAGACCCAGGCCCCCTGGTTCCGGTATGTGGACGACAAGGGAGCCGAACATGAGGTCTGGTTCGAGGACGCCCGGTCCATTCAGGCTAAGCTGAATCTGGCCCTTGACTATTGTCTTTACGGTGCCGGCTACTGGAATCTGGACCGTCCCTTCCCCCAAAACTGGGTGGTCCTCAACGCGATGGTAAATATTCGCAATGAGATGTAGATTTTTCCTCTCCCCTGTGGTACAATGAGTCCGCTAATTTACAAAGGAGGAGATTTTATGCCTGTTACGGTCGGCCTGAAGGGCCGTGCGGAAACCACTGTTAATGATACCAATACCGCTCAGGCGGCCTGTTCCGGAGCGTTGCCCGTGTTCGGAACCCCCTATATGTGCGCACTAATGGAGGAGGCCTCCTGGAAATCCATCGCCCCACACCTGGAGGCGGGACAGAGCACGGTGGGTACAAGGCTGAACATCAGCCATGACAGCGCCACTCCCGCCGGGATGAAGGTCTGGGCGGAGAGCGAGGTTACTGAGGTGGACGGCAAGCGGCTGGTCCTCAAGGTGTCGGCTTATGATGAAAAAGGCCTGATTGGCCAGGGGACTCACGAGCGGTTCATCATTGCCGACGAACGGTTTCTGTCCAAGGCGGCTAAAAAACTGGAGGGCTGAGGAATGTCGATTGAAACAGTCCGGGACTACTTTCGGCCTTTGGGCCGGGAGGGTGACATTTTAGAGTTCCCTGTCTCCAGCGCCACGGTGGAGCTGGCCGCTCAAGCGGCAGGCGTGATTCCCGCCCGAATCGCCAAAACCCTGTCCTTTCTGGTGGATGAGGGATGTGTTCTCATCGTCACCGCAGGGGACGCGAAAATCGACAACGCCAAATATAAGGCCATGTTCCACACCAAAGCCAAAATGCTCACGGCGGAACAGGTCTCCGCCTTTACCGGCCATGCTGTTGGCGGTGTGTGCCCCTTCGCAAACCCGGAGGGAGTACGAACCTATCTGGATGTGTCGCTGAAACGGTTTGACACTGTATTCCCCGCCGCGGGCAGCAGCAACTCCGCTATTGAACTGACCTGTGACGAGCTGGCCGGCTACTCCCACAGCCTGGAATGGATTGATGTGTGCAAAGGCTGGCCGGAGTCGTAAAAATGGGAGGACAGGATTGCCCAAAGGGCCTCCTGTCCTCTCGTTTTATTTCGCTGTCTCCCGCTGGAATTTTGCCAGATAGGCGTCCTGGAGCAGCTTGATGCGCGGAGCATCCCTTCCGCCCACGGGAATGTGGTCAATGGACTCCACCCGCATGCACAGTGCGCTGGAACTGGTCACGATGGCCTCGTCGGCGTTCATCAGCTCCACCATAGAGAAGGGCTCCTCCAAAACAGGGATACCATGTTCCTTTGCCAGGGCCAGCAGATGCTTCCGGGTAATGCCGGGGAGAATCAGTTCGTCGGTGGGGGCGGTGCGCAGAACTCCGTCCTTCAAGATGGAGATATTGCTGTGGGCACACTCGGTAACCCGGCTGCCCCGGTGAAGCACCGCCTCGTCACAGCCGGCCTCCGCCGCCCGCTGGTTTGCCAGAACGCTTGGAATCAGGTTCAAGGTTTTAATGTTGCACAGCTTAAATCGGTTGTCCTCCAAAGAAATCAGCTTATAGGGCTTATCCATGGACTTCATGGTATGAGGCTTCACATAGGCCATGAGGGTTGGGGCCACCTCCGCGCCGGGAAATACATGATTTCGGGGGGCCACACCCCGGGACACCTGCCAGTAGAGGAAGTGAATGGGGGAGTCCTCCGCCGCGTCCAGCACCCTTTGCAGCTCCGCCTTCACCTGCTCCCGGTCCACCCGAAATGGAATCTCCAGCAGCCGCAGGCTGTTATACATCCGGTCCAGGTGGTCCTCAATGGCAAAAGGCACCCGGTTGGCCGCACAGGTGGCCTCATAGATACCGTCCCCAAAGTAGAGCGCCCGGTCGTTCATCGGCACCTTCATTTCCTCCAGGGGGCCGATTTCTCCATTGTAGTACCCGACGTTTTTCCACATAATCTATCGCTCCTTTTTATTTAGTAAATTTAATTTACCGGAATGGTAAATTTGATATACTCTCCAGGCCGCCCAAGCGCACAGCGCCCCGATTATGGCCCCCGCCATCACGTCGCTGGGGTAGTGGACCCCCACATAGAGCCTGGACAGGCCCATACACACCGCCAGTACCACGGCGGCAATCCGTCCCCACCTCCAGGGCAGGGCCCGCAGCCAGATCATCCCAGCTGCAAAGGCGGCGCAGGTGTGGCCTGATGGAAAAGAGTGAGGGTCGTCCTCCTCCACGATGTGGGTCAGCCCCTCTACCACCAGCCAGGGACGGGGACGGTCCACCAGCGGCTTGATGGTCAGATTCACTGCTACCAGCCCCAACGCCATAGCGCACAGAGCCAGAACTCCCGCCTTTCTCGTCCTTCGAAAACACACCATCAGCAAGGACAAGACAATCCACAAAAAGCCCGCGTCGCCCAGCATGGTGTAGGGCGCCGCAAGCCCACTAAGAAAATCATTTCTCACATATTCCTGAATCCACAGCAGAACATTTCCATCCAGCTGAAGCAAGGCGTCTAACATCACAAAGCCTCCCTCCCCAGGTTGCTAAAGATCGCTTTTCACAAAACCGTTCGCCAAAATATCCAATAACGCGCAGCCGTTCCCGGAAGGCTGCCCGCCCTTGACCCCTCCAAAAATCTATACTATAATAATAGAGCATTTTCCAAACAAGTCAACACTATTTTTCGGAGGTCCTGTCCCTTGAAGCAAATTCTGTGTCTGTCCAGCGACCCCTGGTCCACCAAGCTCCCTGGGCGCACTCAGCAGATTATTTCCCGCCTGCGGGACACCCAGATTTTATATTTCTCCCCCGCTCAAACCCCCACCGACAAGTCTTTCCTGCAAAAGGGGCGAAAGGTCCGGCCCAACGTGATGGCCTATACCCTGCCCCCCATTCGCTTTCCCATCTCAGAGTGGAATCGACTGCTCTTTCAGCGGGCATGGAACAAGGTGAGCGGTTTTATCCGGGACGCCGCTGCCCGCCGGCACTTCTCCGATCCTCTCCTTTGGACTACCCACCCCCGGCACATCCACCTTTTGGACCGGCTGGAGTACAGCGCACTGGTTTACGACTGCGACCGCAACTGGGAGGATCTGCCCAGCAACTGGGAGGGCAGCCTGGCCCGGGCGGCGGATGTGGTGTTTGCCGCCTCCCCCCTGCTCTCCGACCGACTGTCCCCATGCAGCGCCAACATCGCTTTGCTGCCAAACGGGATCAATCTGCCCATCTTCTCTCCGGACGTTCCCCACACCGACCCGCTCCCAGGCGTGACCGCCCCCATCCTGGGCTGGTGCGGCGCCATCCGCAGATCGCTGGATCTATCCCCGGTGCTCTATGCCGCTCAGGCCCAGCCTGACTGGGGCTTTCTGCTGCTGGGCGGCGTGGACCGGGACAACCCCTTCCTGGGGCGCCTGGAACGACTGTCCAATGTGTTTCTTCCCGGCGCGCTCCCCCCCTCGGAGGTGCCCAACTGGCTGTACCGCTGCCAAGTGCTCTTTGATCTACAATCGGACTGCCCCCAGGACGACGTGGTCTCCCCCCGGCTCTATGAATATCTGGCCACCGGCAAGCCGGTGGTATCCATGCTGCGTCCCGGTCAGATTGAGCAGTTCCCCGATGTGGTATACGGCGCCTACAGCCTGGAGGAGTTTGTCACCCTATGTTCCCACGCCATGGAGGAGGCTCCCGGCTTCGTCCTTCAGCGCAGGCGGGACCGGGCGGCGGAAGCGTCGTGGCCCCGGCGGGTGGAGGAGGTGGAACGCATTCTGACCACCGCCGGCCTACTGTGATAAACCTTTTTTTCAGCAATCTTTTTGCCTGTTTTCTTGTACAAATCTACGAATTTCATTCTTCCTCTTGCAAAAGGCTCTGCTTTCCTATAAAATGGTATCCTGATAATAGAGAGGGGGGCTTGTTGTGTCCAGCTGCTGCCAGTTTCGACGCTTCCATGGCCCCACTCCGCTCAAAACAGCCCCATAATATATTTCAGGCTATCTGTCTACCCACAGATAGCCTGCACTTTTTGAAAGGAGTGGTATTTTGAAAAAGGTCGCCGTCATTATGGGCTCCGACAGCGATTGGCCCGTGGTCCAAGGGGCCTGCAAACAGCTGGACGAGTTCCAAATCCCCTATGAGGCGCACATACTTTCGGCCCACCGCACCCCCGCCGCCGCCGCAGAATTTGCCAAAAGCGCTCGGGCCAACGGCTTCGGCGTGCTCATCTGTGCCGCCGGCATGGCTGCCCATCTGGCCGGCGCTTTCGCCGGAAACTCCACCCTCCCCGTCATCGGCGTCCCCATGAAGGGCGGGGCCATGGACGGGCTGGACGCCCTGCTGGCTACCGTCCAAATGCCCAGTGGAATTCCTGTAGCCACCGTAGCCATTAACGGGGCGAAAAACGCCGCCGTACTGGCTGCGCAAATTCTGGCCGTCTCCGACGACGGATTGGCCGCCCAACTGGACGCCGCCCGGGAACAGATGGCCAGCCAAATTGCCGAGAAGGAAGCCAGGCTCCAGGCGGAGCTGAAGGCTTGACCCCTCAAAATTTTAATGTATTTTTGGAGGAATTTACCATGGAAAAGAATCTCGTTTACACCGGCAAGACCAAAAATGTCTATGCGCTGGACAACGGCAACTATCTGCTCAAGTTCAAGGACGACTGCACCGGCAAGGATGGCGTGTTTGACCCCGGCGAAAACTCCATCGGCCTGACCATCGAGGGGGTGGGCGATGTCAACCTTCGCATGTCCATCTACTTCTTCGAGAAAATCAACGCTGCCGGCATCAAAACCCACTTCGTCTCCGCCGATCTGGAGAGCACCACTATGGAGGTTCTGCCCGCCAAGGTGTTCGGTCACGGCCTGGAGGTCATCTGCCGCCACAAGGCGGTGGGCTCTTTCCTCCGCCGGTACGGGGAGTATATTGAGGAGGGCGCGGATCTGCCCGCCTATGTGGAGACCACCTTTAAGAACGACGAAAAGGGCGACCCCCTGGTGACCAAGGATGCGCTGGTGGCCCTGGGCGTTATGACGGAGCAGCAGTACGACGATATCAAAGACATGACCCAGAAGATTACCAAAATCGTGGCCGACGACCTGAAGGAAAAGGGCCTGGTGCTCTACGACATCAAGTTTGAGTACGGCTACGACGCCGAGGGCAAGGTAATGCTCATTGACGAGATCGCTTCCGGCAACATGCGGGTATATAAAGACGGGCAGTATATCGACCCCATGACCCTGTCCAAGCTGTTTTTCGCCTGAATTTTAAGGAGGAGCATCACACATGGGTGGCTTTTTTGGAGCCGTCTCCACGCAGGACGTCTCCCTTGACATTTTTTTCGGGGTGGACTACCACTCCCATCTAGGCACCCGCCGGGGCGGCATGATTATCCATGACGCGGCCGACGGCTTTCAGCGGCAGATTCACTCCATTGAAAATACTCCCTTCCGCACCAAGTTCGAGAAGGATCTGGCCTGTTTCCATGGCAATTCCGGCATCGGCTGCATCAGCGATACCGACCCTCAGCCTCTGCTTGTCCGCTCCCACCTGGGGCTGTATGCCATCACCACCGTGGGCATCATCAACAACGCGGAGGAGCTGGTGGAGCGGTATTTCTCCGACCACGGGCACCAATTCATGGCTATGAGCTCTGGTAAGGTCAACTCCACCGAGCTGGCCGCCGCCCTCATCAACCAGAAGGATAACCTGGTGGACGGCATTCTCCATGCCCAGGAGGCGGTAGCCGGTTCTCTCACCCTGCTGATCCTCACCGACCGGGGAGAAATTATCGCCGCCCGGGACCGGGTAGGCCGCCTTCCTGTCCTCATCGGGAAAAACGAAAAGGGACACTGCGTCTCCTTTGAGTCCTTCGCCTACCACAAGCTGGGCTATGAGGACACGTACGAGCTGGGCCCCCGTGAGATTGTCCGCATCACCGCCGGGGACTGCGAGGTCCTCTCGCCCGCCGGGGAGGAGATGAAAATCTGCGCCTTTCTGTGGAGCTACTACGGCTACCCCAACTCCAACTATGAGGGAATCAACGTGGAGGTGATGCGCTATCGCAACGGCGCCATCATGGCCCGGGACGAGAAGGAGCGGGGGTCGCTGCCCCAGGTGGACTATGTGGCCGGAGTCCCCGATTCCGGCATCCCCCACGCCATCGGCTACGCCAACCAGAGCGGCACCCATTTCGCCCGCCCCTTTGTGAAATACACCCCCACCTGGCCCCGCTCCTTTATGCCCGCCAACCAGGATGTGCGCAGCCAGGTGGCTAAAATGAAGCAGATCCCCGTTCCTGAGCTGATTCAGGGACAGCGGCTGCTCTTTGTGGACGACTCCATTGTCCGGGGCACTCAGCTGCAGGAGACGGTGGATTTCCTATATGAATCCGGGGCCAAGGAGGTCCACATGCGTTCGGCGTGCCCTCCCATCATGTATAGCTGCAAGTATCTGAACTTCTCCCGGGGCAACTCTGATATGGATCTGCTCGCCCGGCGCACCATCCAGGATTTGGAGGGCACAGAGGGCCAGAAGCATGTGGAAGAATACGCCGACTCCTCTACCCAGCGGGGCAGCTGCATGCTGAAGGCCATTTGCAAGCAGTTCGGCTTTGACTCCCTGGGCTACCAGTCGCTGGACGGCCTGTTGGAGGCCATCGGCATTGATAAAGACAAGGTGTGTACCTACTGCTGGTCTGGAAAAGAATAGAAAAGGAGATTGCGCCATGATTGAGTCAAGATGCGGCATCCTGTGCGGGGAGTGCAGCTTTCGAGAGCAGATGGGCTGCGTCGGCTGCACCCAGATTCAAAAGCCCTTTTGGGGCGACAGCTGTCCCGTAAAATCCTGCTGTGAGGAGAAGGTACATACCCACTGCGGCCAGTGCGGCAGTTTCCCCTGCCCACTGCTGAATCAGTTCGCCTACGACGAAAAGCAGGGCGATAACGGGAAGCGGATTGACCAATGCAGAAAGTGGAAGGAGACCGAGACATGAACAACTCCCATTCCGCGTCCTACGCCGCCGCCGGCGTGGACATTGAGGCCGGCTACAAGGGCGTACAGCTGATGAAAGAGCATGTTGCCCGGACGATGATTCCCGGAGTGGTCAGCGGCATCGGCGGCTTCGGCGGCCTCTTTGCCCCCAACCTGTCCGGGATGAAGGAGCCAGTACTGGTTAGCGGCACCGACGGCGTGGGCACCAAGATCCGCCTGGCCCAGCTGCTGAATCGACACGACACCATCGGCATCGACTGCGTAGCCATGTGCGTCAACGACATCATCTGCTGTGGCGCACGCCCCCTGTTCTTCCTGGACTACATCGCCATCGGCAAAAATGAGCCGGAAAAGGTGGCCTCCATCGTCTCCGGCGTGGCCGAGGGCTGCGTTCAGTCGGGCTGCGCCCTTATCGGCGGTGAGACCGCCGAGCACCCTGGCCTCATGGCCCCCGAGGACTACGACCTGGCCGGCTTCGCCGTGGGCGTGGTGGACCGGGAGAAGATCATCGACGGCTCTAAGGTCAGCGAGGGCGACGCCCTCATCGGCCTTACCTCCTCCGGGGTCCACTCCAATGGCTTCTCCCTGGTACGGAAGGTTTTTGACATAGAGCACGCCGACCTCACCACCCCCATGGACGAGCTAGCGGGCAAATCCCTGGGCGAGGCCCTGCTGGCCCCCACCAAGCTCTATGTAAAGCCCGTCCTGACCCTGATTGATGGCGGAATCGACCTTCACGGTGCCAGCCACATCACCGGCGGCGGCTTCTATGAGAATGTCCCCCGTATGCTGCCCAAGGGTCTGGAGGCCCGCTTTTACGCAGCCCAGTTGCCCCAGCTGCCCATCTTTGAGCTCATCCAAACGAGGGGCGATATTCCCGAGCACGACATGTACAACACTTTCAACATGGGTCTGGGTATGGTGCTGGCCGTCCCCCAGGACCAGACGGAGCAGGCCCTGACCATCCTCCATAACGCCGGAGAGACAGATGCGGCGGTGGTGGGCAATGTGTCCCCTGGAGACGCAGGCATCGCCTTCTGCGAGGTCTGCCCCCCTGTGGTATGAGTATGGAGAAACGGAGAATTGCCGTTTTGGTCTCCGGCGGCGGGACCAATTTGCAGGCCCTCATCGACGCCCAGGACCGGGGTGAGATTGTCAACGGGGAGATTGCCGCCGTCATCTCCTCCGCTCCGGAGGCTTACGCCTTAGAGCGGGCCAGACAGGCAAGCATCCCCAGCTACATACTAGCCCGGAAGGACTACCCCTCCAGCCAGGCCATGACAGCGGCCCTGGTGGACAAGCTGGAGGAGCTGTCCATTGACCTGGTGGTCATGGCCGGCTTTATGACCATCGTTACCCGGGAGCTGTTCGACGCCTACGAAAACGCCGTCATCAATGTCCACCCCGCCCTGATCCCCTCCTTCTGCGGCAAGGGGGCCTACGGCCTCCACGTCCATGAACAGGCCTTGGCCTATGGGGTAAAGGTGTCCGGGGCCACCGTCCACTTTGTCACCGAGGAGTGTGACAGCGGGCCCATCATCCTCCAAAAGGCGGTGGACGTCCTGCCGGAGGACAGTCCGGAGACCCTTCAGCGCCGGATTATGGAGCAGTGCGAGTGGAAGCTGTTGCCCCAGGCGGTCTCCCTGTTCTGTCAGGACCGGCTGAGGGTGGAGGGGCGCGCCGTCCGAATTCTGGACTGATCCCACCATATCCCAGGGCAAGGGCTTTGCCCTTGCCCTGCGCCACAAACGAGGAGGGTTAATCAATGCAAAATTTGTGTCAACTCTTGGGGGAAAACCCCTACCCCGGCCGGGGTATCTTTATGGGCCGCACGCCCAATAACCAGGCGGTCATTGCCTACTTCATCATGGGTCGCAGCGAGAACAGCCGCAACCGAATTTTTGAATACACTGAGGACGGCATTCGGACAAAGGCCTTTGACGAGTCCAAAATGACCGATCCCTCCCTGATTATCTACCATCCCGTCCGGCTGCTGCCCAACGGCCTGCTGGTGGTGACCAACGGCGACCAGACCGACACCATCCGGGACGCAATTGCGGAGGGCCACTGCTACCGTCACGCCCTTACACAGCGGAAATTTGAGCCCGACGGCCCCAACTGGACCCCCCGCATCTCCGGAGTGCTGAAGCCTGACGGAACCTATAATCTGTCCATCCTTAAGAGCATGGACGGCGACCCAAATTGCTGCTGCCGGTACTTTTTCGAGTATGACCATCCCGTCCCCGGGACGGGCCACTTCATCCACACCTATCAGAGCGACGGCGCCCCCCTCCCCTCCTTCCAGGGAGAGCCCCGGCGGGTGGAAATCGGCCCTCTGACCGAGGCCCACGAGCTGGCTGATCCGATGTGGGACAGCCTGAACGAGGACAACAAGGTATCTCTTTATGTTCGGCTCATCAACCTGGAGACCGGTGCTGAGGACGCCTGTGTCATCAACAAGCACATGTGAGAAAGTGGAAAAACAAAGTTTTTCCCAAAAGTTTCTTTTCGGTTCCTTTTCTTTTTAAAGAAAAGGAACGAGAAAACCCGAAAGGAGCGCAACATGACCGAACTGGAACTGAAATATGGCTGCAACCCCAACCAGAAGCCCGCCCGCATCTTCATGGAGCAGGGCGAGCTGCCCCTGGAGGTGCTCAACGGCAGGCCGGGGTACATCAACTTCATGGACGCGCTGAACTCCTGGCAGCTGGTGAAGGCCCTGAAACAGGCCACCGGACTGCCCGCGGCGGCCTCCTTCAAGCACGTCTCCCCGGCGGGCGCGGCCCTGGGCCTGCCCCTCAGCGACACGGAGCGGCTGATGTACCTGGCCCCTCAGGGGGACCTCTCCCCCATCGCCTGCGCCTACATCCGGGCCCGGGGGGCCGACCGGCTGTGCTCCTTCGGGGACTGGGCGGCCCTGTCCGACCCCTGCGACGGCGACACCGCCCGCTTTTTGGCCGGTGAGGTCTCTGACGGTGTCATCGCCCCGGACTACACCCCAGAGGCCCTGGAAATTCTGCGTGAGAAGCGCAAGGGCGGCTATAACGTGGTGAAAATCAACCCGGATTACACCCCCTCCCCCATCGAGCGGCGGAGCATCTTCGGCATCACCTTCGAGCAGGGATATAATGACCTCTCGATTGACGAAACCATGCTGGAAAATATTGTTACCCAAAATAAAAACCTGCCCCAGAGCGCCAAAAATGACATGCTGCTGGCCCTGATTACCCTGAAATATACCCAGTCCAACTCGGTGTGTTACGTCAAAGACGGCATGACCATCGGCGTGGGAGCCGGCCAGCAGAGCCGCATCCACTGCACCCGCCTGGCCGGAAACAAAGCGGACATCTGGTGGCTGCGCCAGCATCCCTGGGTGCTGGAACTCCAGTTCATCGACGGCGTCCGCCGCCCTGACCGGGATAATGCCATTGACCTGTATATCGCGGACTCTGCCGCCTTCACCCAGGGGGACGCATGGAGACAGCTTTTCAAGGTCTGTCCTAAGGAGCTGACCCCAGCCCTGAAAGCGGAGTGGATTGCCAAACTGGAGGGCGTCACTCTGGGCTCCGACGCCTTCTTCCCCTTCGGCGACAATGTGGAGCGGGCCCATCAGTCGGGCGTACAGTATATCGCCCAGCCCGGCGGCTCCATCCGGGACGACCAGGTGATTGAAACCGCCGACAAATACGGCGTGGTCATGGCCTTTACCGGAATGCGGCTGTTCCATCATTGACGGAAAGGAGAACACTATGGGGATTTTTGACCGTTTTAAGAAGCAGGACCCGGCTCCGGAGACCTCATCCGCCCCGGAGACGGAGTGTAAACCCTTCGGACCTAACGTGTTGGAAATTGCGAAGCTAATCTCATCCGGGGACGAGGCGGTTTTAAACGACGTCTCCGCCTGTATAGAAAACCCAGCGGACTGGTATGACGCCTGTCGGGAACAGCTTTTTATACGAAGCGTCCCTCCCGACGAGAGCTTGGAAATGGTCCAGTGGCTCACCCTGATAGATATTTTGGAGAAATACGGCTGGGTCTGCAAGCCGGACCAGAAGGACAAGCGGACGGATTTCCTTCATTTGGTGGAAAATCTGCACGGTTTCCAGGCGCAGGGGCTGTCTGTGGACCCGGCGTGGCTTGACGCAGACGGAAATATTCCCGCCTGGTGCCGTGCATTGGCAGAAAAATGGGCATCCAAAGGGGTGCGCATGGCCTCAATCGACATTGACAGCTACGTTTTGTTCCCCTGCCCTGTATCCCAGCTCCCCACCCTTCAAAGCCTGGCCGAAGAGATCGGCCAGTATATTGGTTTCGTCGAATAAGTGTAAAAAAGGAGTTCTGTTGTATGAAAGTTTTAGTGGTAGGCGGGGGCGGCCGCGAGCACGCCATCTGCTGGAAGCTGGCCCAGAGCCCCAAGGTGACGGAGCTCTACTGCGCCCCGGGCAACGGGGGCATCGCCCAGGTGGCCACCTGCGTACCCATCAAGGCCACTGATGTGGACGGGATGGTCAAATGGGCCAAAGAAAATGCCATGGATTTTGTCATGGTGGCCCCGGACGACCCCCTGGCCCTGGGCATGGTGGACGCCCTGGAGTCGGCGGGCATCCCCGCCTTCGGCCCCCGGGCCAACGCCGCCATCATCGAGGCC
>JAAWCR010000126.1 GCA_022793355.1 Lawsonibacter sp.
CGCTATGGGGAAGTAAAGCCGGGCGGCTTTCACCGTCTTGGCAATATGTAGGCTATGAAAAAGCACCCACCACCTTTTACATTTTCAAAAGGGGGTGGGCGCTTTTTTCAGGTACGGGAAATCCTTAATTTAATGACATTGGCCGCTCCCCAGCACTACAAAGGAAAGCGGCATTTTCTCAAGCTATAAACTTGTTGGAGATTGACCGCTAACCGGCGTAGGACCCGGTTAACCGTCCTCTTGTATTTATTATAATTGACCTTACTCCCTTTGTCAAGCCGCCCTGGCCCTTTTCTAAGGGCCAGGGCGGCTTCCCCTTTATTTCGTACCAAAAATGCGGTCTCCCGCGTCGCCCAGGCCGGGGACAATATAGGCGTGCTCGTCGAGCTTCTCGTCCACGCCGGCCACATAGATATCCACGTCGGGATGGTCCTTCATAATGCACTCAATGCCCTCGGGAACGGCCAGCACATTCATCAGCTTGATGTGCTTGCAGCCATACCCCTTGATGAAGGTAATGGCCGCAGAGGCGGAGCCTCCGGTTGCCAGCATGGGGTCCAGGACAATGACGTCCCGCTCGGCGATATCGGCGGGCATCTTGCAGTAATACTCCACGGGGCGGTGGGTCTCCGGGTCCCGGTACAGGCCAATATGGCCCACCTTGGCGGAGGGAATCATTTTGATAATGCCATCCACCATCCCCAGTCCGGCCCGGAGGATGGGGACAATGGCCAGCTTTTTGCCCGACAGCGTCTTAAACGTGCCGGTTGCGATGGGGGTTTTGACCTCAATATCCGCCAGGGGCAGGTCACGAGTGGCCTCATAGCACTCCAGGGCAGCGATCTCAGAGACGATTTCCCGGAATTCCTTCACGCCGGTGGTCTCGTCCCGGAGGATCGTCAGCTTGTGCTGAAGCAACGGGTGGTCCAGGATGTGCACCTTTTCGTTATACATGTTTCTGATCCCCTTCTATCGTAAATTTTGTGTTCCGCTCTCGCTCCAGGCGCTCCCGTTCCGCCTGAGACAGGCGGTGGTAGACGGGAACCAGCTCCTGTCCAGGCACCAGGGCGTTCTCCGCAGCCAGCCGCTCCGCCGCCCGGGCCACGCCCCAGGCGCTCTGCGCCCGCAGGTGGACAGGGGCCAGGGCCAGATCGGAAATTTGTTCTCGCAGAGTATTA
Organism: Lawsonibacter sp.; assembly: GCA_022793355.1. Classification (GTDB taxonomy): domain Bacteria; phylum Bacillota; class Clostridia; order Oscillospirales; family Oscillospiraceae; genus Lawsonibacter. The sequence goes on from JAAWCR010000126.1 coordinate 1,179, forward strand.
TAACACAGCTGAGCTCCATCGCCAACGACTATTTTCGATTCCGAAAAATTTTTCAGTTCCTCCCCCAGTTCCTCCAGAGAAACGGCCCGGTCGGGGCAAAGCCGCTCCAGGCGTTCCCCCTCCCCTCGAAAGAGGGCGTTGTATATCTGTCCGCGCCGGGCGTCCATAGCGCAGACAATCAGCCGCCCCTCCATATGGGCCAGGGGCCAGGCCATGGACTCCAGGGTGGAGCAGGGGGCGCAGGGCTGTCCCCCCGCCCAGGCCAGCCCCTTGGCGGCCGCCACGCCGATGCGCAGCCCGGTAAAGGAGCCGGGCCCGGCGGCCACCGCGATAACGTCCACGCCGTCAAGGCGCTCGCCGCAGTTTTTCAGCATGTCGCGGACCATGGGCAGCAGGGTGCGGCTGTGGGTCAGGCCGCTGTTTTGAAAGGACTGGGCGACAAACGCCCCATCCCGGCATAGGGCTGCGGAGCAGGCCGCTGCCGACGATTCCAAGGCCAATATGTTCACAGCTCCACCCCTTCCACCGTAATTACGCGCCGGTTATCCAGCTCTCCCCGGCATATCCTGACCAAAATAGCCCCATCCTCCAGGGCATCGGCCACATTCTCGCTCCACTCCACGGAGCAGACGCCTCCCCGGGTCAGGTAATCCTCCCAGCCGATGTCAAACAGCTCCTCGGAGGAGGCAAGCCGGTACATGTCGAAGTGGAACAGGGGCAGCCTCCCTCCCTCGTACTCGTTGACAATGGTGAAGGTGGGGCTGGTTACCCGGTCTGACACGCCAAGCCCCCTGGCCATCCCCCGGGTAAAGGCGGTCTTGCCCGCGCCCAGGTCGCCGGTGAAGGCAATCACCGCGCCCGGCTCCAGTCTCTCGGCCAGCCGGGCGCCCAGCGCCTCAGTCTCTTCCTCGCTGTTGGTGACGTATTGCACTGCGGTTCCCCCGTTCACAGAAAATTTTCAGGTTCTTTTCTATTATAGCACAGATAGGGTTTGCGTTTCCAGCAAAATGTGATAAAATATATGATTGAATTTTACACAAACAGGGAGGTGAAGGTTGCGCCTTGTCCATTCTGTTCTCCCCCATCCGGGAATTCTTTAAAAAGGGCGACGTAATTCTATTAGGGCTGTGCCTGGCCGCCAGCTTCTTCGGCCTGGCTCTCATCTACTCCGCGACGCAGTATTTGGGAGAAAACCGCTGGATACGTTTTGTGTCCGTGCAGTTCATCGCGGTCCTTCTAGGCGTGATCGTCTACATGCTGCTCACCTTTGTGGATTTTCAGCTGTTTATGGAAAAGCGCTGGAAGTTTCTGCTGATGTTCAACGTGTTCTTTCTCCTCCTCCTCCTCACTCCCCTGGGCGAGGACTACAACTCCGGCAATCTGAACTGGCTGGTCATCTCCCGTATCATCCCCCGCTTCCCCATGGACGTACAGCCCAACGAGATCGTCAAAATCTCCTTTATCCTCCTGCTAGCTCTTCAAATCGTCAAAATCCAGGACCACGATCTGGACATCAGTTCCATCCCCTCCATCCTTCAGGTTGGCGGGCACACCGTTTTTATGCTGGGCCTCATTGCCGTCATCTGCGGCGACTTTGGCATGTGCGTCATCTATATGATGATTTTTGTCGCCATGGCCTGGGCCTCCGGCGTCAAGCTGAGGTGGTTTCTTCTGGTGGGGGGCGGGCTTGTGCTGGCGGCGGTGGTGATCTGGCTGTTCTTCCTGCCGGAGACCCGTTGGTGGAACGATTACCGTATCATGCGGTTTCGGGTGGTGTTTGACCACAGCCTGGATGTCCGAGGAAGGGGCTGGCAGCAAACCCGCGCCACCCTGGCCATCGGCTCCGGAAGGCTCTTCGGGCAGGGCTACCTGAACGGCATTCAAACCCAGTCCCCCAGCAGCGACGCCCTCCCCGCCCGGCACACCGACTTTATCTACGCCGTTTGCGGCGAGGAGCTGGGCCTGGTGGGTTGTATGGCCCTTCTGCTCCTTCTCTGTCTCATCGTCCTGCGGTGCATTTGGGTGGGACGGCACGCCAGCTCCCCCTTTCACGCCTACGTGTGCATGGGCATGGCTGGCATGCTGATGAGCCAAATCACCTTCAACGTGGGCATGTGCCTGTTCGTCCTGCCCGTTATGGGCCTTACCCTCCCCTTCATCAGCTACGGCGGGTCGTCCATTATCACCCTGTTCGCCGCTATGGGCATTGTCTCCAGCGTCAAGGCCCGGCCCATGCCAAGCTGGCTGAGGGACCGGAGCCACGTATAAACGAAGAAACGCCCCGCCGGATGGCGGGGCGTTTTCCTCTTTACTCGGCTCCGGGAACGTGAATGACGCCCATGGGGCACTCCTTCACGCAGATCTGGCAGCCTACGCACTTGTCCTGGTCAATCTTGGCCAGGAAATTCTCCACGGTGATGGCCTCCTTGGGGCAGGCCTTGGCGCACTTCATGCAGCCGATACATCCGGCGGTGCACGCCTTCCGGGTATCCGCGCCCTTGTCCTTGTTCTGGCACAGCACAACCGGCTTGCGCTTATGCTCGGGGACGATGGAAATCACGGCGTTGGGGCAGACCGCAGCGCAGGCGCCGCAGCCGGTGCACTTCTCCCGGTCCACCCTGGCGATGCCGTCCACAATGTGGATGGCGTCAAAGGCACAGGCCCGGGTACAGTCGCCGTACCCCAGACAGCCGAACTTGCACATACCGTCGCCGCCGTAGAAGCCCTTAACGGCCTGACAGCTCTGGATACCCTGGAACTCATACTTCTTGCCGGTTTTGTCGCAGGTTCCGGAGCAGGCCACCACAGCCTTCATGGGAGTGGAGGAACCGGCCTCCACACCCATAATCTCCGCCACCTTGGCGGCGCAGGCCGCTCCGCCGGGGGTACACTTGTTGACGGCATTGCCGTCCTCCACGATGCTCTTGGCGTAGTCGGCGCAGCCGGCACAGCCGCAGGCGCCGCAGTTGGCCCCGGCCAGCACGGCGGTAATCTGCTCCACCCGCTCATCCACGGGAACATACATAAAGATGGAGGCGGCCACCAGAATCACCGCGCCAATCAGGCCGATGACGGTAACCAAGATGATTGCCATTAAAATTGCATTTGGACTCATAACTACTCTCCCCCTCCTATGCTGCCTTGAAAATGGCGTCGATGATGCCGCCGAAGCCCATAAAGGACAGGGAGGTCACCGCGGCGGCCACCAGGGTAATGGGCAGGCCCTCAAAGCACTTGGGGGTGACGGCCTGCTCCACCCGGCGGCGCACGCCGGAGAAGAGCACCATAGCCACCAGGAAGCCGATGCCCGCGCCGGCGGCGCAGACGATGGATTCGATGAAATTATACTTGTTATCCAGGTTCAGGATGGTCACGCCCAGGATGGTGCAGTTGGTGGTAATCAGGGGCAGATACACGCCCAGGGACTTATACAGCGCGGGGATAAACTTCTTAAGGAAGTTCTCCAGCAGCTGCACCAGAATGGCGATGATCAGGATAAACACGATGGTCTGGAGGTAGCCCATATCCCACTTCAGGGTCCCGTCAGCGTTGACGGGGGTGAGCAGGAAGGTCTGGATGGGCCAAGTGGCCGCGGTAGCCAGCACCATGACAAAGGTGACGGCCAGCGACATGCCCACCGCGCTGTCCAGCTTTTTGGACACGCCCAGGAAGGGGCAGATACCCAGGAACTTGGCAAGGACGTAGTTGTCTACCAGGATCATGGTAAAGAAAATACTGGCGAGCTTAATAGCCATTATGCGTTACCTCCTTCCACAGCTGGGGCCTTCTTGGGCCGGGTGGTAAGCCATGTGGCCGCGGCCATGAGGATGCCAAAGACGAAGAAGCCGCCGGGGGCGCTGGTCATCAGAGAGAAGGTGTCGATGGTCTCGGGGATAATCTGGATGGAGAAGTCAGCCCCCAGCGCGGGGATCAGCTTGCCCAGGCCGGCCATCCAGGTGCCGGAGCCCAGAATATCGCGGATGGAGCCCATGATGGTCAGGGTAATAGTAAAGCCGATGCCCATGCCGATGCCGTCCAGGGCGGAATCCAGGATGCCGTTCTTGGAGGCGAACATCTCGGCCCGGCCCAGGATGATGCAGTTGACCACGATCAGGGGCAGATACACGCCCAGGGCCTTGTCCAGGTCGGGCACATAGGCCTTGACCACCATCTGCACCACCGACACAAAGCCGGCAATGACGGTGATGTAGCAGGGAATGCGCACCTGGTTGGGGATGATATTCCGCAGGGCGGAGATCACGATGTTGGAGCACAGCAGCACAAAGGTAGCGGCCAGGCCCATACCGATGCCGTTGGAGGCCATGGTGGTGACGGCCAGGGTGGGACAGGTGCCCAGGACGAGCCGCAGAACCGGGTTTTCGTTCAGAATGCCGTTGGTCAGAATACTCAATTTACTTTTTTCACTCATCTTGTTTCACCTGCCTTTCAAGGAATCGCATTAAACGCATCGACGGCGGAGTTGACCGCTTTAATCAGCGCCTTACTGGAGATGGTCGCGCCGGACCAGCCATCCACGTCCTGTCCCAGCACCAGGTTTTTGGTGCCGTCCAAGCCGGCATACCGCTCCCAATAGGCCTTGTTGTCGGTGACATTGCTGCCAAAGCCGGGGGTCTCACTGGCCTCGGTAATCTTAATCTGCTTGATGACGCCCTCGGGGGTAAAGGCGGACATGACGGTGATGGTGCCGCCGTAGCCCTTGGCGTTGCTGGTGATGACGTAGCCTACACCGTTGGTGGCGGCGTAAACGTCGTCCACGTTGTCCACCTTAACGCCCTCCACCGGGACAAAGTCGTCCGCTTCAGGGAGCAGCTCGGTCCGGGCCTGGCGCTGGGCCTCGGCGGTGGCCGCCTGAATGACGGGCTTGGTCACGCTGTCGGTGGCGGCCAGAGCGCCAGTAATCACAACGCAGATGACACACAGAACTACGACGGGCTTGAAAATCTTATCCCAATTACTCATTTCGCGCCCTCCTTTTTCTTGATGCCCAGCTTATCCTGCCGGGTGTTGACCTCAATGTAGGGGGTGAGCAGGTTCATCAGCAGAATGGCGAAGGACACGCCCTCGTTCATGTTGCCCAAGAACCGGATGGCGCAGGTAATCACACCCAAGCAGATGCCAAAGACCAGCTTGCCCTTCTCGGTGGTGGGAGAGGTGACATAGTCGGTAGCCATGAAGAACGCGCCCAGCATCACGCCGCCGGAGAGCAGCTGCACCACGGGGTCGTAGCCGCCGACGAGGGACAATACAG
>JAAWCR010000127.1 GCA_022793355.1 Lawsonibacter sp.
CCGGGCTGTTGCCGGTGACCAGATTGAAGCGCAGGGCGTCCGCGCCGTACTTGTCAGCGATCTCCAGGGGGTCGATGCCGTTGCCCAGCGACTTGGACATCTTCCGGCCCTTGTCGTCCCGGATGAGGCCGTGGATAAAGACCGAGTGGAAGGGGGGCTTTCCGGTGTGCTCGCAGGCGGAGAAAATCATCCGGGCCACCCAGAAGAAGATGATGTCGTAGGCCGTCACCCGCACGTCGGTGGGGTAGAAATACTTCAGGTCCTCGGTCTCCTCGGGCCAGCCCAGGGTGGAGAAGGGCCACAGGGCGGAGGAAAACCAAGTGTCCAGCACATCGTCCTCCTGCTTGATATGCGCGCTGCCGCAGTGAGCGCAGTGGGTGGGGTCGGTCTCGGAGACGGTGAATTTTCCGCAGTCCGCGCACGTCCATGCGGGGATCCGGTGGCCCCACCAGAGCTGGCGGGAGATACACCAGTCCCGAACATTCTCCATCCAGTTGATATAGGTCTTGGAGAACCGGTCGGGGACAAATTTGGTCTCCCCCTCCCGGACCACCCGCAGGGCCTCTCTGGCCAGGGGCTCCATCTTGACAAACCACTGGGCGGAAATGAGGGGCTCCACATCGCTGTGACAGCGGGAACAGGTGCCAACGTTGTGCTGGTGGGCCTCCACCTTCACCAGATAGCCCTGCTCCTCCAGGTCGGCCACAATGGCCTTCCGGGCCTCGTAGCGGTCCATACCGGAGTAGCGGCCATAGCCCTCCACCACCTTGCCGCTGTCGTCCAGCACCCGAATGGTCTCCAGATTCTGCCGCAGGCCTACCTCGAAGTCGTTGGGGTCATGGGCGGGGGTCATCTTGACGCAGCCGGTTCCAAACTCCATATCCACATACTCGTCCGCCACAATGGGCATCTCCCGGCCCACCAGGGGCAGGACGCACTTTTTGCCCACGATATCGGCGTACCGGCCGTCGGCGGGGTTGACGGCCACGCCGGTGTCGCCCAGCATGGTCTCGGGCCGGGTGGTGGCCACAATGACATACCGGTCCTGCTCCCCCTGGATGGGGTAGCGGATGTGCCAGAGGTTTCCGGGCTTGTCCTGATACTCCACCTCCACGTCGGACAGGGCGGTGACGCAGTGGGGGCACCAGTTGATAATCCGGGATCCCTTGTAGATAAGGCCCCTTTCATAGAGGCTGACAAACACGTGGCGGACCGCCTTGCTCAGTCCCTCATCCATGGTAAAACAGGAACGCTCCCAATCGCAGGAGACACCCATCTTTTTCTGCTGTTCCACAATGCGGGCCCCGTACTTGTGCTTCCAGTCCCATACCCGCTCCAGAAACTTCTCCCGGCCCAGGTCGTAGCGGCTCAGGCCCTCGTTCTCCCGGAGGTTCTCCTCCACCTTGGCCTGGGTGGCAATGCCCGCGTGGTCACAGCCTGGCACCCACAAAGCGGCGTAGCCCTGCATCCGCTTGAACCGAATCAGGATGTCCTGAAGGGTGCAGTCCATGGCGTGCCCCATGTGGAGCTGTCCCGTTACGTTGGGGGGCGGCATGACGATGGTGAAGGGCTTTTTCTTGGGGTCTCTGTGGCCCTTGAAGCAGCCCTCTTTCTCCCAGGTCTCATAGATGCGGGCCTCCACCTCCTGGGGTTCATAAACCTTTGGCAGTTCTTTTTTCATTGGGATCTCAACCTTTCTTCTCCGTTTTATTCCGTTCGCTTCGTTTCGTTGGTATTTAAATATTTCCCACTTTTTGCACGGGGCTTCCGCCGGGCGCGCAGGACGATGGGCGCGCTGCCCCCATTCCTCCCCCTGCCTTTTACTGGACCTTTTGAATTTTCAACCCGGTTTTTTGCTGGATAAACGCCCGAAATTCCTCTGGAGTCCCCCAGGAAAATCCGTTTTTGTCATAAATATGCCCGTGGTTGCGGCTCTGGAGCAGGGCAAAGTACTCCTTTGTCTCGCAGACCGCCTTAATCTCCCGGTAAGGCAGCCAGCTCTCCGCCGCTTGGGTGCGGTGGACGTAGAAGCTGTCATTTTTAAAGGTAGCGTTGACCTCCCGGCTGTTGGGCAGCACCTGCCGTAAACCCACCGCGCCGTTTACCTGGTCCTCTCCCAGCAGGCACCCCAGCATAAAGGCGGCCAGTAACGCGTTGATGGGCCAGCCGCTCTCCCCGCCCCGGATATATACGACGGTCAGAAAGATTTCCAGTGCCACAACAAACCACGCCAGGGTCCGCACGGGCCGGCTCCGCCCCTGCCGAAGGGTTTTCCGGCTCATTTTCGCCAGCGCCGTCATGGCCTTCCGGTCAATGGTTGTCTGTATCACCAGCATTCTGTCACCTCTTTTCGCTCAGCCTCCGGCCTTCCGTTAACCCACCCCACCGGCTTTCCCCGCCAAAAAAACGGCGAAATCCTCCACTGAGTAATCCGGGTGTGTTTCAAATTCCACAGCCAAACCCCTCCACACAAAAACGCCCTGAGCCAGATAGGCTCAGGGCGATCATCAAACCGCGGTACCACCTGAATTTCCCCGAAAGGGGGACGCTCATGCCCTCGGTAACGAGAGGGGAACGCCGGCGCTTACTGTTACTTCACCGCCGGGGCGCGAAAGCCACCTTCTCCGGGCTGGACCGGGGACTTGCACCGTCCGTCCCCTCTCTGAGCGCCCCAAAACCGGATACTCCTCTTTCGCATTGCCTTTGTCCGGTCAATTATATGCAAAAAGGGGGGTGTTGTCAAGACATTACCGCGCAAAAATTATAGTCCGCCCCCGGACAAAATACAAATTCCGTGTTCCCGGGGGATTGACTATTTTAGTACACCCGTAAAACGCAAATACTCTGCGCGTTGAGCTGGGGCGGGATACTGGCGGTCATAACGCCGTTGTGGACGATGCGCACCTGATCCCCGGCAACCAGATTGCTGGTTGAGTTGTTGGTCAGCACCAAAATCTCCTGCCCGTTGGCGTTGTCGGTAACCAGCACCTGGGAGCCCCAGGCCTGGACGACGGTAGCCAGCATAGTTATCATGGAAATCACCTCCTGTTGGATTCGGGCGGCGTCTTGTAAGCGCCGTCCCTGTGGTCCGTGATATCCTATGCCTCAGAGGGAGGAAGGGTTCGGAAAAAGGCCTCAATCTCCTCCCGGGAGGCCTGAACCGAGCCCTGCACAAAATCGGGCTGGCCGCCGCCCCCACCGTGGAGCGCCTGGTTCATCTCTTTGACAAAGTCACGCAGATTGCCGCCGGACTGGCCGAGGGCGTATTTGTACCCCCAGCCGTCTGTGCCGGAGAAGCAGGCGCAGCGCCCGCCGCAGGTGTGGAGCACCGCGTCGCACAGCCGGCGCAGAGCGTCGGGGGACAGGCCGTCCTCAAAGAGGACCACATCTCCGGTTCTGGCATATTGTGCGGCCAGAGCGGAAAAGCGGCTCTCCTCCAAAGACATAACCCGGGACTTGAGCTCCTCGTTTTTCGTCAGCAGCTTGGCCACCGCCCCCGCCGTTTCAAACGGCTTGGCGGACAGGAAATGGGATACCTTGGCGTTCTGGTTCCATGTCCGGTTCAGATAGCGGAAAGCCCGGCCGCCGCACACCAGTTCAATGCGCACCCCCTCCCGGAATTTCTGCATGGACAGCAGCTTAATCAGCCCCACCTGGGCAGGATATGTTACGTGGGTGCCGCAGCAGGCGCAGCAGTCCGCCCCGGGGAACTCCACAATCCGCACCTGTCCGGTGAGTTCCTTCTTGCTCCGGTAGCGTATGCGCTCCAGCTCCTGGGGAGAGGGATAGGTAATGTTCACCGGCAGATTTATCTGCCAGAGGTGCCAGTTGGCGGTCTCCTCCAGCGTGGCGAACTGTTTCTCGTCCAGGGGGCGGTCAAGGTCTATGGTGACCACCTCCGCTCCCAGGTGAAAGCCCACATTCTCGCAGCCCCACAGGGAATGGGCCAGCCCGGAAACAATATGCTCCCCCGAGTGCTGCTGCATCAGGTCGAACCGCCGGTCCCAGTCGTTGACTCCGGTAACCGCCGTCCCCGGGTCCAGGGGATGGTTGCAGGTGTGCACCTCCTGACCGTCCCGGCTGTGGACCTCCAGCACCTTCACGCTGTC
>JAAWCR010000128.1 GCA_022793355.1 Lawsonibacter sp.
ATAAGAGCAATCCCACCGAGCTCCACAAGAAGCCGCACAATGAGCTCGGCATGCACCCCGTGTCAGAGAAACACCGTATCATCCTCAAAGATGGGATGGACCCCAAGCAAAACCCCCAGTTCACCACCATCGAGATCTATCAGGCCTATTCCGATTTTAAAGACAAGATGTAACTATTTGAGTACCTTCTGTACTCCGCCGCCCAGAAGATTCTGGGCACCTATCAGGTCCAGTGGCAGGGGGAAGATATTGACCTGACCCCCGGCTGGCCCCGCATGCCCATGCACGAGGCGGTAAAGCAGTACTGCGGCATCGACTTCATGGCTATCGCCACAGACGAGGAGGCGGTGGCTGCCGCCAAGTCCATCGGTGTGGAGCTGCCCGAGACGGCGGACAAGACCTGGGGCAACGCTCTGTATGAGTGCTTCGATCAGCGGGTGGAGGAAAAACTGATTCAACCCACCTTCATCACCATGCACCCGGTGGATGTTTCCCCCCTGGCCAAGCGCTCCCCCAAGGACCCCCGGCTTACGGAGCGGTTTGAGCTGTTTATCTGTCATAGTGAGATGGGCAACGCCTTTTCCGAGCTCAACGATCCCATTGACCAGCGCCAGCGCTTCCAGAAGCAGGTGGAGTTGCGGGACAAAGGGGACGACGAGGCCGGCATGATGGATGAGGATTTTCTGACCGCACTGGAGTACGGCATGCCCCCCACGGGTGGGCTGGGCATTGGTATTGACCGGTGTGTTATGCTCCTCACCGGCTCTGACTCTATTCGGGAGGTTATTCTCTTCCCCACGATGAAGCCTTTGGATTGAGAAAACCCTAGGTGTTATCGGGTTTTCAAACGGTCTGTAATGGTTGATGGGGAAAACTTGGGGAAAAATCTGAAAAGCCGTTGAATCTGTGATGTAAAAACGTATAGGGCTGCTTAGAATTTGGTAGCCCTGTACGTTTTTCTATAAGATATGTCAAACGGTAAGCGTTTTTGCTTTCAGCCCCAAACGCGTTACAAAACGCATTACATAAAAGTTCCGATGTATGCTGCATTTTTTGATAATCGCTTTTTCATGACTTCTGCGATTGCTTTACAGCCGTTCCCTAATGCGGAAAGCTCTTTTTCTGTCCAGTTATAATAATGCGCGGGGTCATAATCGCTCAAAAGCATAAAAATAGTTAAAGCTGCCCTCTTTTCAATTTTTCGGTGGATTGGTTTCCCCTATCGCCCCCTCTGCCGCCGTAGGCGGCGTTGTAGGGGCGTGCTGTGCGGGAATAGGCGTTTCTGCGCTGACCTCCCGACATAGGCCGCTAATTGTGGCGCTAATCGTATCAGCCACCATTCGAGCCGATTTCTGCGGCTTCTTCGTTTTCCTGCCGAATCCTGCGCTCGTTCTGCGTCAACTTTTCCTTTGCCTTTTTCCCCTTGTCGAGAGTGAGATGCCTACCCGCCACCCGGTTGATGTTCGGCTTTACATAATCAAATCTCGTCTGTTCATCCGTACGGCCCTTGTATTCAACGCTATCGACATTGCAGCTTAAAATATGTGTATGGAGCTTTGATTTTGTCAATATCAGTTTTTCTAAATAGGCGATGAACTCTTGCAAGTCTTTCGCGTCTTTAGCCGCTATCAGCATTTTCAGCCGTTCCGCTTCAATCGCATATTGAACGGCGTTTTCCGTTTCCTGACAAATGAGGACTTGCCGGAAAAGCCGAAAAAGAAACGGACCTATAAAAAAGTGAAAACCATGAAGCGCCCGCCGCGGGGGGACAGTATCGAAAAGCGCCTGGCGGAGGTTGACACGCGGGAAACGTTCGGGCATTGGGAAGGGGACACAGTTTACAGAAAAAAGGACGGGGCAAAGGCCCTGTTTGTCTTAACAGAGCGGTTGACCCGCCGGGAAATCATTGTGCGGATAAAGGTTTATTTCTGTCACCCGTATTCGTCCTATGAATGCGGGTCAAACGAATGTCAAAACAAAATGATTCGGCGACCCTTTCCAAAGGGAACCGATTTCGGCAACGTGACCGACGCGGAGGTTACGCGGGCCGAACCATGGATGAACAACTATCCGCATAAAATCTTAGGGTGGAAAACGTCTGAAATGTTGTTCAGGGCGTGCGTCGCCGCCCTGATTTGACACGCTCAAAAAAATTTTATATTTTTTTCGCATTTACTCTTGACATTTCCGAAAAAATTTCCTTTTTCTTTTCCCCTCCAGATGCAGCCCCAGAGGGGAGGGATCCGTCCTGAAGGGCAGGGAACGCCAGCTTAGAAAGTGTATCAAATTGACCCCGCCCAGTACAGTTGGCGTATAGGTCTGTGAGCGTTATCTCATAGCCGTCCTGGAACTGCAGATCGTAATTATACGTAGGATAGGTGCGGTTAGTGCCGCATCCGACCGCATAATCTTTACGATAGTATTCCGCTTCCTCCAACTCCTTTACGCTGGACTGTGCAGCCAATGCGCTGGCCCGCGCCCTCCCCTCCCGGAGCTTTTTCCGCTCCAGGGAGGAGGGCGATTTTTTCCCAGCCACGGCGGCTTATTTGAAGTACTCCGCGCCGCTCTCGAACAGGGGCATGTGCTTATTCCCGGGGATATTGACGGCGACGAAGGGTCCCCGGCGCTCCAGGTGGCCCATCTTGCCAAAGACCCGGCCGTCAGGAGAGAAGATACCCTCAATGGCCTCCAGGGATCCGTTGGGATTAGCCAGGACATCCATAGTAGGCTTGCCGTCACACCCCACGTATTGGGTGCCTACCTGTCCTCTGGCGATAAGCTCGGCAATCACCTGGGGGGGAGCCACAAAGCGGCCCTCACCGTGGGAGATGGGGATGGTGTGTTCCTCGCCCACCTGGCACTTGATCATCCAGGGAGACTGGACCGAGGCCACCCTGGTGGTGACATACCGACTCTGGTGGCGGCCAATCAGGTTGTAGGTCAGGGTGGGATAGCTTTCATCCACGGGCTTGATCTCCCCGTAGGGCGCCAGACCTAGCTTTACCAGGGCCTGGAAGCCATTGCAGATGCCCAGCATCAGTCCGTCCCGGTGCTTGAGCAGGTCCATAATAGCGTCGCTGAGGGCAGGGTTGCGGAGGAAAGAGCAGATAAACTTGGCGGAACCCTCGGGCTCGTCGCCGCCGGAGAAGCCGCCGGGCAGGACCACAATCTGCGCCTCCCGAATGGCCTTCTCCAGGGCCTGGGACGATTGAGACAAAAAGTCGTTCGTCAGGTTGCGCACCACCACGATCTCCGGGTCGATTCCGGCACGGATACAGGCCCGGGCAGTGTCGTACTCGCAGTTGGTGCCGGGGAAGACGGGGATAACCGCCTTGGGGTGGGCTACCCTGTGCTTGCGGACCGCCGGGGAACGCTTGTCCCAGGAGATGGTCTGAACGCTCTCGGTTGTTCCCGCCCGGGTGGGGTAGACCGCCTCCAGCACGCCCTCGTTGAGGGCAAGCAGCTCGTCAATGGGGGCAGTGTCGTGTACGATGTTGATAACGGGATCAGCGGTGGTCGTTCCGATTTGGACGGCCCTGAGACTCTCCGGGACCGCTTCGGTCAGCTCCGCCACAATCGCGCCGGGGTTGGGCAGATCCCAGGCCAGCTCCTCTTCGCCAGCTGTAAAGCCGATCCGGCTGCCAAAGGACATCTTCATCACCGCTTCGGCCTCGCCGTTTTCCGCCGCCCAAGCGGCGCTCACCTTGCCCGCCTGGCACAGGGCATGGAATTCCTCCCAGGCGGCCTTCTGTCCCTCCGGCGTAGCATCGCCAAGGAAAAGATACACCGGGTGTCCCGCCTCTTTGAACTCAGGAGTGATGATCTCCCCGGCCTTGATGGGGGCGATGGCAAAGGAAATGAGGGTGGGAGGCACGTCCTTATCCAAGAAGGAGCCGGACATGGAGTCCTTGCCGCCGATGGCGGCGGCGGCGTAGTCCAGCTGAGCGTCCAGCGCGCCCAGAAGGGCGGCGGCGGGCTTGCCCCAGCGGAGAGGCTCATCCCGGAGCTTCTCAAAAAATTCCTGCAAGGTGAGGTACACTTTTTTATAGTCCGCGCCGGAGGCCACCAGCTTGGCGATGGAGTTGGTAACGGCCTGATAGGCCCCCACATAGGGGTCCACGGCCAGGGCGTCCGGGTCGCAGCCCCAGGCCATGACGCTGGCCTGGTCGGTCTCCTGGCCCGGCAGGACGGGCAGCAGAGCCGCCATCGCTTGGGCGGGGGTGGACTGGTATTTACCTCCGAACGGCATAAGGACGGAACCCGCGCCGATGGAGCCGTCGAACCGCTCGGTCAGCCCCCGTCGGGAGGCGCACTTAAGACTGGAGGCCATCTCCCGCAATGTTTTGAACGGCTCCTGCCCAAAGGTGGAGCGGTCCTTTTTGTCTACGGACACCGCCGCATGTTTCACTGCGCCGTTGGTGTTCAAAAATTCACGGCTCAGGTCAGCGATCTTCTGCCCCTTCCAGCGCATCACCATTCGGGGGCTCTCGGTGACCACGGCCACCCGATAGGCTTCCAGATTCTCCCGCTCAGCGGCAGCGATAAACTGCGCCTCGTCCTCCAGGGCCACCACTACGGCCATACGCTCCTGGCTCTCAGAAATAGCCAGCTCGGTGCCGTCCAGGCCGTCGTACTTTTTGCGCACCGCGTCCAGGTCAATCTCCAGCCCGTCGGCCAGCTCGCCGATGGCGACGGATACGCCGCCGGCTCCAAAGTCGTTGCACCGCTTAATCAGCCGGGTGACCTCCCCATCCCGGAACAGACGCTGAATCTTCCGCTCCTCGGGGGCGTTGCCCTTCTGGACCTCGGAGGCCATGGTGGTAAGGGACTTCTGGTTGTGGCTCTTGGAGGAGCCGGTGGCCCCGCCGATGCCGTCCCGGCCGGTGCGTCCGCCCAGGAGAATCACCACATCCCCCGGCGCGGGCCGCTCCCGGCGCACATTTTCCGCCGGGGCCGCGCCCACCACAGCGCCGCACTCCAGCCGCTTGGCGATGTAGCCCTCGTGGTACACCTCCGCCACATGACCGGTGGCCAGACCAATCTGGTTGCCGTAGGAGGAGTAGCCCGCCGCCGCCGTCTGGCACAGCTTCCGCTGGGGCAACTTACCCTCCAAGGTTTGCTCAAGGGGGACACGGGGGTCCCCTGCCCCGGTAAAGCGCATGGCCTGGTGAACGTAAACCCGGCCCGACAGGGGGTCTCGGATACAACCGCCGATGCAGGTGGCCGCGCCGCCAAAGGGCTCAATCTCGGTGGGGTGGTTGTGGGTCTCATTCTTGAACATCAGCAGCCAGTCCTGAAGCTCGCCGTCCACATCGGCGGGGACGTGGATGGAGCAGGCGTTGATCTCCTCGCTCTCGTCCAGCTCAGGGAGCAGGCCCCGCTTTTTCAGCACCTTGGCGCCGATGGTGGCAAGGTCCATCAGGGTCTGAGGACGCTGAGCGGCCTTTTCCTCGCCGTAGACCTCCACTCGGGCGGCCAAGTATCGTTCATAGGCCTTTTTCACAGCGGGGTCGTCAATCCGGATATCATCCAGGTGGGTGGAAAAGGTGGTGTGCCGGCAGTGGTCAGACCAGTATGTGTCCACCACCCGCACCTCCGTAATGGTGGGGTCCCGCTTCTCCTCGTCCCGGAAGTAGGCCTGCAAGAAGTTCAAATCGTCGATGTCCATCGCCAGCCCCAGCTTGTCCAGCAGAGCGGTCAAACCAGCCTTGTCTAAAACGGTAAAGCCGGTTACTGTGTCCACATGGTCGGGGATGGCGTGCTCCCGCACCAGGGTCTCCGGCTTCTCCAGAGAGGCCTCTCGGCTCTCCACCGGGTTAATAAGGAAGGCCTTGATTTTGTCCAAATCCTCCTGCGACAGCCCGCCCCACAGCAGATATAGCTTAGCGTAGGCCACCAGGGGCCGTTCCACCCCGGCCATAAGCTGGATGCACTGGGCCGCCGAGTCAGCCCGCTGGTCAAACTGCCCCGGCAGAGCCTCCACCCCGAACCATGCCCCCGCCATGCGGGGCATGGGATAGTCTTCGTCGTACACCACGTCCACCTGAGGCTCGGAGAAAACAATGGATTTGGCCCGCTCATAGACCTCATGGTCAATCTGCTCCACGTCGTACCGGTTCAAAATTTCAACCGACTGGAGCCCGGAAATCCCCAGCTGCTCCTGCAGCTGCCGGCACAGGCCCTGAGCCTCCACATCGAAGCCCTCTTTTTTCTTGGAATAGCAGCGGTAAACACTCATGGTTCTCTCTCCTCTGTTTTTGGTAAAATATTCTGTATCGGATGGGACGACTTGGTGCGCCGTTTGCTCCAGCCGAACAGCCTGACAGGGTGGAGTGCCGGGGTCATCCCGCCCCACAGGCATTATTTCACAGTCCAATTTTCAATTTGATAAAATACGTTTCCCCGCACGGGGGACAGCCCTGACACCCGGCCCCATTGGGTCAGGACAGAACCGTTTTTAAACATGACCGGCACAATCGGGGTCTGCTCATTGAGCAGAGCAAAAAGGTTTTCCGCCGCTGCGGCCCGCTCCTCCGGGGCTGCGGCCCGCAAGGCGCTGAGCGCCCCCTCCGAGCGCTCGTCCCACCAGCCGCCGTAGTTCAGCGCACCGGCGGAGGACAGCAGAATGGACAGGTCGAAGTCGGCGGTCAGCACCGTTTCTCCCAGGTACAGGTCGAACTCTTTGGCGGCCAGCGCGGCGGCGTACTCCTCGAAGGACAGCTGCCGCAGCTCCACGGCAAAGCCCGCCGCCGTCAGCTGATAGGCGATAAGCTGGGCCGCAGAGGCCTTGGCGGTGTTCTCGCTGTTCACCAGAAAGACCAGTTCCTTCTCGTTCAGCCGCTGCTCCTCCACCTGAGCGGCCAGCTCCTCCGGGCGGTAGGCCGGCGCGGCACCAGCGGCGCTCTGGCTGTAGAGCGGGCTGTCCTGGTGCACCGGGAGCAGGGCGGGGACCGCATGGTTGGCATAGACGGCGGAAGCGATGGTATCCCGGTCCACCGCCAGGGCAATGGCCCGCCTTGTCTGGGCGGAACGGCACAGAGGGCTCTGCGTGTTGAAACCCAGGTAGAGAAAGCCAGTGGTGGCGTAGTCCCAAGTTTGGTAGTTGCCGCCGTAGCCCATCGCGTTGGTGGCCATCAGGTCTACATCCACCAGAGAAATTTCCCCGGCGTCGAAGGCATAAATCAGCTCGTCGCTCTTGCTGACCGTATGCAGGCGGATAACCTGAACGGGCAGCTTGTCCTCCTTCCTCCACCAGCCGGGCCGGGCGGTGAGGGTCAGGCCTTCGTCATTCCCGGAGAGCATGTAGGGCCCGGTGCCGGCGGGACGGTCTCCCTCCCCCAGAGCGATGGGAATATCCAGAAGCAGGGGCAGGGAGCCGTTGGCACGGCGGAGGGTGACCACAACCTGGTTGGGGACCTCCTCCGAGGCGGAAACGGCGGTCACATCAGCCAGCCGCTCCCGGAACCGCCCCCGCTCGGAGCGGGCCAGGTTGAGCGCGTCGGCCACCGCCTGCCCGGTGAAGGGGGCGCCGTCGGAAAAGGTGACCCCGGCGCGCAGGGTAAAGGTCCACACCAGCTTGTCCTCGCTGACAGAGTAGCTCTGACACAGCACCGGCTGAGCCTGAAAGGAAGCGTCCACCTCAAACAGTCCCTCGTACAGAAGGGGGGAAAGCGTAAGGTTGGCCCGGTTGGCGGCTAGGGTGGGATGCAGGCTGAACTCTGGATAGACCGCCAACGTAAAGGGGGTGGTCACAGGGGCCTTTACCTCCTCCCGGTCTGCGTCCCCCGAAGAGGACGGCGCGGAGGAGCCGGGGGCGGAGTTCCCTCCGCCCCCGCAGGACGGAAGGGTGAGGAGCAGAAAACCGAAAAGAAGCAGAGCGACAATACGTTTCATAATTTGATACCCTGTAGGGGTCCGGCGCACTTGCCGGCCCGGCGGTTTGATTCCAGGTTACGCGGGCCACCGGGGACGGCGGCCATCGCAACGTTTACAGCAGCTGGATCACAGCGGCCATGCTGCCCCGGACGCCCCCCTGGACCCGGTGGGACCAAAAAACGTCCAAATTGCAGGCGGTGCAGGCGGGACAAACGGCAATATGTTCCGGGGTCAGTCCAGCCCGCCGCAAAAAGCGGGCGTTGGCTCCCTTCAGGTCTACCGAAAACTTCCCCGGAACGGCGAGGGGCCGGATAAAGGCTCCAGCGTCCTCCCCCAGCCCGCAACGCAGGCCGTCGGGGACGTCGGCGTGCGTTTCAAAGCAGCAAGGGCCAATGCCCGGCCCGATGGCGGCCAGAATGTTGTCCGCCTGACAGCCGTAGTCCCGGACCATGCGATCAACCGCCCGGGCGGCGATTCCTGCAGCGGTTCCCCGCCAGCCCGCATGGGCGGCGGCGACACACCGGCGGACCGGGTCGTAGAGCAGGATGGGAATACAGTCCCCGGAAAAAATAGTAAGGCAGACCCCAGGCTCATTGGTAACCAGCCCGTCCGCTTGAAATTCTCCAGCTTGGACGGGGTTTGGCAGAATATCCGCCCGGGTCACCGGACGGATCCGGGCGCTGTGAACCTGATGGTTTTTCACCAGAGCGTTTACATCCGCCCCCACCGCAGCACAGAAGCGGGAAAAGTTTTCCCCCACATTAGCTGGGTTGTCCCCCCGTCCGGCGCCCAGGTTCAGGCTCTCCCAGGGCGCGGGGGAGACGCCCCCCAGCCGGGTGGAAAAGCCGTGGGCCGTCCCGGACCAGGCCGGGGAGGGGCAGGCGTAAAAGGAGACGCCATGGCGCTGCTGCTGAATGATATCCATGGCGTCTCCCCCTCGTCAGTCGTGAATTTATAAATGTTATTTTATCCTAAAAGCGGCCAGATAGCAACCCATAACAAAGGAGAATTGGAATCTATTTTTATGGGCGGTCAGGGCAAACTGCTCAAAGCTGTTCCAGCTCCCGCAGCGTCTCCTGAATGGTCTTGGGGGGGATATATACCGCCGCCATCTCCTGAAGCTGGGCCAGGGAGAGGGAACGGGCAGCCCCTACCATGGGGTGCTTCATAAATTTCCCGAAACGCCGCTGAAATACAGCTTTGGATCGGGGGTTATCCAGCAGTTCTCCTACCGTAATCGTTTTATTGCGCAGATCCATGTAAAATCACCTCCTCAAATCAGTCTATGCGGGGGCGGGCCCAGGCTTGACACCCGCTCGCCTTGACTTTCCGCTCCGGAGCGTCTATACTGTACTTATTAAAATCTTCCTTAAACGGGGGCGCTTTTATGGCAAAAAAGAAAAAAGGGGTGCGGGCTGTACTGTACACCGCGCATCAGGCCCTGCGGCGCAAGCAGACGGTGGCCGTGGTCTACATCGCTCTGCGCGTACTGGTTATCGCCGTAATGGTGGCCCAGTTCTTCAACGGTGACTTTGAAAGCGTATTCCTGTGCGCTCTGACCCTGGTGCTGTTTTTGCTGCCCACCGTCTTTGAGCGGACGCTGATGATTGATCTGCCCAACACGCTGGAGATTATTATCATGCTCTTCATCTTCGCAGCGGAAATTTTGGGGGAAATCAGCTCCTTCTATACCACCTTCAAGCATTGGGACACCATTCTGCATACCCTAAACGGCTTTCTCTGCGCCGCCATCGGCTTTGCCCTTGTGGACATGCTCAACCGGACGGAGAAGTTTTCCCTGTCCCTCTCTCCTGTCTTTATGTCCATCGTGGCCTTCTGCTTCTCCATGACCATCGGGGTACTGTGGGAGTTCTTTGAATGCGGCATGGACCAGCTGCTGATGCTGGACATGCAGAAGGATACCGTAGTCCATACCATCTCCTCCGTCATGTTGGACCCAGCAGGGGGCAACAACCGGGTTCTGATTGACAACATTGTGGACACCATTGTGGTGACTGGCGACGGCCGGCAGATTTCTCTGGGCCTGGGCGGGTATCTGGACGTTGGCATTTTGGATACTATGAAGGACCTTTTTGTCAACTTTATTGGGGCGGTAGTCTTTTCCATTATCGGCTATTTCTATATTAAGAGCCGGGGGAAGGGGAAATTTGCCAGCCGCTTCATTCCCAAAGTGGTGGAGGTCCAGCCGGAAGATATCAACCCGCGCCAGCCAAAATTCGGAAAGAAAGCAAAAAATTTTTCCGATCCCAAGGAATAACCTGCGGTCTGTCCCACCATACTAGACCCATCCAAGACAAGGAGGGTTATTACCATGGATAAACAAAAGACCTGCAACACCAGTATCAAGTGCTCTGTCGATACCTGCGCCTACCACTCCGGCGCTCAGAACTGTTGCTCCCTGGAGTCTATCAAGGTGGGCTGCTGCGACTGCGCCCCCACCAAATGTGAGGGAACCGAGTGCGCCTCCTTCCGGCTGGGCGCCCGCTGATTGTGCAAAAACCATCCCGCCCTCTCTCGAGAGCGGGATGGTTTTTGTATAAAGAAAAAGGGCGCTCCCAGCGGAGCGCCCTTAACATTGGAAATCAGGCCAGAGCCGCCTTAGCGGTCTGGGTGAGCTGGGTAAAGGCAGCCTTGTCGTTGACAGCCAGTTCAGCCAGCATCTTGCGGTTAATCACAACGCCGGACTTCTTCAGCCCGTTCATGAATGTGGAGTAGTTCATGCCGTTCATCTTGCAGGCGGCATTGATCCGGGTAATCCACAGCTGACGGAAGTCGCGCTTTTTCAGCTTGCGACCAGTGTAAGCGTACACGCCAGACTTCATAACCGCCTGGTTGGCCATCTTGAAGTGCTTGGACTTGGAACCCCAGTAACCCTTGGCCATCTTCAGGATCTTATTTCTTCTCTTGCGCGTCATCATCGCGCCTTTCACTCTTGCCATGATTCGTTATCCTCCCTCTTCTTACTTATACAGGATCATGCGCTTGATGGCGGCTTCGTTCGTCTTGTCGGCGTAGGTAGTACCGCGCAGGGCCCGCTTCAGCTTGGTGGTCTTGCCATGACCGTTGAGCAGATGGCGCTTCTTGGTCATGGCACGTTTAACCTTGCCGGACTTGGTGAGGGAAAAGCGCTTTTTGGCGCCGCTGTGAGTTTTGATTTTAATCTTCGCCATAACAGTTGAACTCCTTTACTTATACTTACTTTTTCGCATCCTTCACGGGCTTGGGCGACAGGAAAATAGACATATGCCGGCCCTCCAGCTTAGGAGACTTATCCATCACGGCAAGCTCCCCGCACTCCTCGGCGAACTTAAGCAGAAGCTCCTGGCCGATATTGGTGTGCGCCATCTCCCGGCCGCGGAAGCGGACAGTGACCTTGCACCGGTTGCCCTCCGCCAGAAACTTCTGGGCGTTGCGCAGTTTCACGTTGAAGTCGTTTACATCGATGCTGGGAGACATCCGGATCTCCTTAATCTCCACCACCCGCTGGTTCTTGCGGGCTTCCTTCGCGCGCTTGGTCTGCTCGAACCGGTACTTGCCGTAGTCCATGAGCTTGCACACGGGGGGGACGGCATTGGGGGAGATCTTGACCAGATCCAGGCTCCGCTCCTCAGCCAGGCGCAGGGCCTCCTGGGAGGACATGCGGCCCAGCTTTTCGCCGGACTCGGAGATCAGCAGGACCTCTTTATCGCGGATCTCTTCATTGGTTTGATGACCTGTGTTAGCGATGGGAAGCACCTCCAGACAAAATGAAATGTGGTTGCCGGAACGGCCCCCACATTACAGTAAAACAACGCCGAACTCCCGGCGGTGTGTTTCCATGTTGACCCGTTGGCTCTAGCCTGGGGTGAGGACGGGGGAACCGTGCCTACTTTTTTGTGCGTTGTATATTATAGCACTGAGGATTCCCATTGTCAAGGCTATTTTGATTTTTTTATTGGTTACGGCGCATTAAAAGAAACGGTGTCGCCCAAGAGGGAGGCGACCGCCCTCGAAGTGGCCAAGGGCACCATGAAGAAAAAATCATGAAATGGAGCGGTAACGGCACAATCTCTTTATAGCTTCCCGCAACCTTTTACAAGGGTTCGCTGAATTTGGGCACCATTGGCTGTTTTATCCTGTAATCCCAAACGGACGAAACGGGGCCGCAGATCTGCAA
>JAAWCR010000129.1 GCA_022793355.1 Lawsonibacter sp.
CCTGGAAGCGGAAGGTCTACACCGAGATTGAGGACCTGGAACTGATGGTGCCCATTTTCCAGGGCGGCACGCTGGTCTACACTGTCCCCGACCTGCAGTCCAGCCGGGCCTACTGCCAGCGGCAGGTGGATTCCCTGTGGGACGAGGTAAAGCGGTTCGAGAATCCCCACAACTACTACGTGGACCTGTCCCAGAAGCTGTGGGATATCAAGCAGTCTTTGCTCAACAGCCATGAGATGAAATGAAATGATCAGAGGCCGCCCCGGCTGGGGCGGCCTCTAGAGCAGATAAAATCATCTGTTGTAATATTAATTAATAATATAGTGATAAAATAAATTTAGCTATCCTGTATTATTACTTTTTCTACCGTGTTACGTACAGAAAAGGGGGGGGGACAACATGAAAATAGGTTGGTGGCTAGTAGAAGGAATTTGTTTGTTTTTTGTAATTATTATGGTATTTGTATTTGGACACAGTGCATCCATTGAAAAAAATTATATATCAACAGAAAATTTACATGTATCCGGAAACCAAGCAGGGTACCCTACAAGCAATTTTAATGTTTCAATTTGTAGTGGAGGGGAGGTAGCTGAAAAAGAAAGAATTGAGTTTATTTTAGAAAATAACAGCGACACGGAGTGGTTCTGGCGTCCAAATATAAAAATAAGTGAAAGAAATGGAGAGACCATTGATGAAACTGGGTTAGAAATAGAACTAGACGATATTTGGTATGACGTACCATTACAAGAAAATGTAATGGTTACACTAACTAAATACTTTCTGCTGCCTAACAGCAATAACGTTATTCCTTTCTATGTCGGTTGTTATCCCGCACTAATTCCAGGAAAATACAGATATACGATAACAATATATGATGATTCAAATAAGTTTAATCTTTCTACAGAATTTAAAGTTATGGAGGGAAAATAGTATAGTAGCAATTATAGCGGGACAAAAATGTGCTTTACTCCTTTTGAGCATATTGCGGCGAATTTTAGTCCGCTAACCAGTGAAGTAGAGTAAATTGATAAAATATGATGCGACTAGCTTATTCAATCCGGAAGCCAAAATCTAAATCTAGCGGTTATAGGGTGCTGAGTGTCGAAGGTCAGTGCGCTGAAAAAGAAAATGCAAATAGATTCGCTTCCAAAAGACGATATAGATAGGAAATAAAAAAGGGGCAGAAAACAATCTGCCCCTTTTTTATTCAGATCATGCTCAGGGCCAGGGTGATGACAATCCAGAGGATGGCCACCCACTTGGTCATCTTGGCCAGCTTGGCGTCCAGGCTCTTGGCCTTGTTCTTGGACAGGAAGGTATCGGCGCCGCCGGCAATGGCTCCGGACAGGCCGGCACTCTTGCCCGACTGAAGCATAACCACTGCGATAACGGCCAGGCCGCACAGGACCTGAATGATGGTAAGGACTAAATTCAGCGTATTCATGTCTCTCGTTCCTTTCAAGGCCTCATGGGCCGCAAAATTAACTGTGTTGCTGGGAAAATCCCGAAAGTATTCATAAGCATATCACAATTAAACCCCAATTGCAAGAGGTTTCGTAAATTTCATGGATTTTACGTCCTCACGTAGTAAGCTGCGCCGTTTTTACAGGTCTCCGTCAATCTGCCGGTATCCACCAGGTACTCGATGAAAAACCGGACGTTGCGCTCAAAGCGCAGGGAGCGGCGGGGTTTCTGGGTAAAAAGCTGGTGAAGCACACAGGCACGCTCGTCAATCTGGCAGGCCGTCATGGGCTCCTCCACCAGAGACAGAATGTCCTCCGCCCGGCGCTGAATCAGGACGCGGTTGGCGTCCAGCAGCGGGCCGATCTCCCCGCCGGAGCACACGCCCCGGTGGGCCATGATATAGGCGGCGCAGCCCAGCCCCCGCAGCTTCTCCCGGCTCGCCTGGGCCAGCTGGTGGCTTAGATTGTAGGGCAGCTTGGCGCTTTGCATCTCGCGGCTGAGCAGGGCATCGGCGGTGTAGCACACGTTGTCCGGGGTAATGGTGCAGATGTGCCCCGCCGAGTGGCCCGGGGTGTGGACAATTTGAAACTCCGCCCCGCAGAAGAGGAAGGGACCGTCCTCCGCCGGAATGATCACATCCGGCGTGTGGACCATGCAGGCGGATTCCCGCTCCACCGTCCCCGGGGAGAGGGTGAGAAAGTAGCATTTCAGGGTGAGCACCGACGCGCACATCCCCGCTTCCGGGTAGGTAAGCGCAATTTTTGCGCCGTACTTCCCCTGCAAATAGCCATTGTTGGCGCAGTGGTCCACATGGGCGTGGGAGCACAGCACCCCCACTGGGGTCAGCCCCGCCTTTGACAGGGTACTTTCCAGCTCCTCCCGCTCCTCCAGCAGGCCGGTGTCCAGCAGAATACATCGCTTTTCATCCAGCTTGTACAGCGGAATCAGCTGGTTGGCCTCAATGACCCAGGTGTTTTCCTTTACTTGTGTCAGCTTCATGCAGATGCCTCCCAATCAACAGAGAGGAAAAACAGAGTTTTTCCCGAAGGTTTTTCCTTTGGTTCTTTCTTTTTTACAAAAAAGAAAGAACCTCACTCCCGCTGCTTCAAATACACCATCAGCACCGCCACGTCCGCCGGCGACACCCCGGACACCCGGCCCGCCTGCCCCAGGTTCTTGGGGCGGATGGCGGCCAGCTTCTGCCGGGCCTCCAGCCGCAGTCCGGCGATGGCCCCGTAGTCAATATCCTCCGGCATGGCCCGCTCCTCCAGACGTTTCACTTCCTCCACCTGGCGCAGCTGCCGGTCGATGTAGCCGGCATACTTGATGGTAATTTCCGCTTCGCTCACCACCGCCGGGGACAGCTCGGGGCGGTGGAGGTCGAAGGGGGCAAGGTCGGCGTAGGACAGCCGGGGGCGGCGGAGCAGATCGGCCAGCCGGGCTCCGTCCTTCACAGGAGGCTCCCCCCGCTCCTCCAAAAGGGCGGCCAGGGCAGGGGAGGGGGGCGTGCCGACGTGCTCCAGGCGGCGCACCTCCCGGTCCACAGCGGCGTATTTTTCCTGCACCTTCTCATATTGTTCCCGGGAAATAAGCCCCAATTCATAGCCGATAGGGACCAATCGCCGGTCGGCGTTGTCCTGGCGGTGGAGGAGACGGTACTCAGTGCGGGAGGTCATCATGCGGTAGGGCTCGTTGGTGCCCTTGGTGACCAGATCGTCGATAAGCACCCCGATGTACCCCTGGTCCCTGCGGAGGATGAGCGGGGGCTTCCCCTGCAATTTCAGCGCCGCGTTCACCCCGGCCACAAAGCCCTGGACCGCCGCCTCCTCATAGCCCGAGGAGCCGTTAAACTGCCCCGCCCCGTACAGCCCGGGGACGGCCTTGGTCTCCAGGGTGGCCTCCAGCCGGGTGGGGTCCACGCAGTCGTACTCAATGGCGTAGGCGCACCGGGTCATCTCCGCCCGCTCCAGACCCGGGATGGTACGGAGCATCGCAATCTGTACCTCCTCGGGCAGGGAGGAGGAGAATCCCTGAATGTACAGCTCCTCCGTCTCCAGTCCCATGGGCTCGATAAAAAGCTGGTGGCGCTCCTTGTCGGGAAAGCGCTCCACCTTGGTCTCGATGGAGGGGCAGTACCGGGGCCCCACTCCCTCGATGGTACCGTCGTAGAGGGGGGAACGGTCCAGATTGGCCCGGATAATCCGGTGGGTGGCCTCATTGGTGTAGGTGAGCCAGCACACCGCCCGGTTTTCCGGGGGCATCTCCGTCTGAAAGGAGAAGGCCAGCACCTCCCCGTCCCCGGGCTGGAGTTCCATTTTGGAAAAGTCCACGCTGCGGGCGTTTACCCGGGGGGGCGTGCCCGTCTTGAATCGGCGGATGGGCAGTCCCAGCTGGACCAGAGCCCGGGTCAGGGGCAGGGCAGCGGACAGACCGTCCGGACCGGAGTCCCGGACCACCTCTCCCACCACGACGCGGCCCCCTAAATGGGTGCCAGTGGCGACAACGGCGGCCTTCACCCCGTACACCGCTCCGGTGTGGGTAACCACCCCGGATACCGCGCCACCCTCGGTAAGGATGTCCACCACCTCCGCCTGCTTTACCCACAGGTTTTCCTCCCGCTCCAGGGTGTGCTTCATCACCTTCTGGTACTCCCGGCGGTCGGCCTGGGCCCGGAGGGACCAGACAGCGGGACCCTTGCTCCGGTTGAGCAGCCGGTACTGGATGCAGGCCCGGTCCGCCGCCTTGGCCATCTCGCCCCCCAGGGCGTCCAGCTCCCGGACCAGGTGGCCCTTCCCCGTGCCCCCAATGGCTGGGTTGCAGGGCATGTTGCCCACCGCATCCAGGTTGACGGTGAAGCACAAGGTCTTCATTCCCATCCGGGCGGCGGCTAACGCGGCCTCGATACCCGCGTGGCCCGCCCCGATGACAGCGATATCAAATTGTCCGGCGAAATAGGTTTTCATAGACAGCCTTCCTTGATTGGATTTGCCGCATATTTTATCACGATTCGCGCTCCGGGGCAAGGGGTTGCGGAAACTTGGAAAGTCGGGTAAAATTGTAGGGGCGGATATCATCCGCCCGCCGTTGAGCATTTAAAGAATTACGGGTGGATCATATCCGCCCCTGCAAAACGGGAGGCTGCTATGAATCACGAATATTTCATGGCCGAGGCCCTGCGTCTGGCCCGGGAGGCCATTGCCGACGGCGACGTGCCCGTGGGGTGTGTGATTGTCCGGGACGGGGAGATTGTGGGCCGGGGCCGCAACCGCCGGGAGGCGGACGCCGACGCCACCGCCCACGCGGAGGTAGAGGCCATCCGGGAGGCCTGCGCCCGGCTGGGGAGCTGGCGGCTTCAGGGCTGCACCCTGTACGTCACCCTGGAGCCCTGCCCCATGTGCGCCGGGGCCGTCATCAACGCCCGGATTGAAGAGGTCCGCTACGGCGCCCGGGAGGAGAAGTCCGGCTGCTGCGGGTCGGTGCTCAACCTCTTCGAGGAGCGGTTCAACCACCGCCCCCGCATCTACC
>JAAWCR010000130.1 GCA_022793355.1 Lawsonibacter sp.
GTACAAAGCGTCAAAGAAACGACGCAAGAGAGGATTGTGTCAAATGGGGATTAAATTGCTTATGCTCCTGGTGTTCTTCGGTGTTATGGTAGGCATCGGCCTTTACTGCCGCAGAAACGCCACCGACGTCAACGGTTTCGTGCTGGGCGGGCGCTCCGTGGGCCCTTGGCTCACCGCCTTTGCCTATGGCACCTCCTACTTTTCCGCTGTGGTCTTTGTGGGCTATGCCGGGCAGTTCGGCTGGAAATACGGCATCGCCGCCACCTGGGCCGGTATCGGAAACGCCATTCTGGGCTCTCTGTTGGCCTGGGTGGTGCTGGGCCGACGCACCCGCATCATGACGCAGCATCTGGACAGCGCCACCATGCCGGAATTTTTCGGCAAGCGGTTCGGCTCCCAGTCCCTGAAAATCGCCGCCTCGGTGATTATCTTCATCTTCCTCATTCCCTATACCGCCAGCCTTTACAACGGTCTCAGCCGCCTGTTCGGCATGGCCTTCGACATCGACTACTCGGTCTGCGTGATTGTTATGGCAATTCTGACTGGTATCTATGTGATTGCCGGAGGCTACATGGCCACCGCCATCAACGACTTCATTCAGGGCATCATCATGCTCTTCGGCATCTGCGCCGTGATTGCGGCGGTGCTGGGCAGCCAGGGCGGCTTTATGGCGGCGCTGGAGTCTCTGGCCAAGGTCTCCAGTGAGACCGCCGCCGGCCCGGTGGCCGGGGCTCCTGGGGTGTTCGCCTCCTTCTTTGGCCCCGACCCGGTAAATCTGCTGGGCGTGGTTATCCTCACCTCTCTGGGCACCTGGGGCCTGCCTCAGATGGTGCAGAAGTTTTACGCCATCAAAAGCGAGAAGTCCATCAACACCGGTACGGTGATCTCCACCCTCTTTGCCATGGTGGTGTCCGGGGGCTGCTACTTCCTGGGTGGCTTCGGCCGGCTGTTTACCGATGTGGTGGGCGTCACCGAAAACGGAACCCCTGTGGGTGGCTTCGACGCCGTGATTCCCGCCATGCTCTCCGGCCTGCCCGACATCCTGCTGGCTGTGGTGGTAATTCTGGTGCTGTCCGCCTCCATGTCCACCCTCAGCTCCCTGGTGCTCACCTCCAGCTCTACCCTTACCCTGGATCTGCTGAAGGGCCATATTATCAAAAAGATGGACGAAAAACAACAGGTTTTCATCATGCGGTGCCTTATCGTGGTGTTCATTGCCATCTCCGTGGTGCTGGCGATTATTCAATACAAATCCAGCGTTACCTTTATCGCTCAGCTCATGGGCGTGTCCTGGGGCGCGCTGGCCGGGGCCTTCCTAGCGCCCTTCCTCTACGGCCTGTACTGGAGGGGAACCACCAAAATCGCCTGCTGGACCAGCTTTATCTTCTCCACGGTGGTCATGCTGGCCGACATCTCCCCCCTGAAGGCCCATTTCCCCACTATTCTGGTTTCCCCCATCAACTGCGGTGCCTTCTGTATGATCGCCGGGCTGGTAATTGTGCCGGTGGTGTCCCTCTTCACCGCCAAGCCCAGAAAAGAACTGGTGGACGACGCCTTTTCCTGCTATGAGGAGAAGGTCACCGTCCGCAAGAGCCAGGCCCTGGGTGATCCGCAATAAAAATTTCCTCCTTTCTCTTTGCAAACCGGCGGAGCCTGTGGTATGCTATACCGTAGGCTCCACCGGTTTTCTGTGGGCCCGCCACCCCGGATGGGCCCCGCCAAAGGAGCTGACCCGCCCAGGCGGTTGGGTCCTGTATAAATATAACCTCCAGAAAGGAATCCTGTACCCATGATTTTCGATATTCATACCCACACCTTTCCAGACAAAATTGCCCGTTCCACCATTGAAAAGCTCCAGTCTATGTGCCACACCGTCGCCTACGTCAACGGCACCGAGGCGGCGCTGACCGCTTCCATGGCTTCTACCGGGGTGGACGGTTGTCTGGTGCTCCCCGTGGCCACCAGCGCCCGGCAGGTGGTCCATGTCAACGACGCCTCCGCCCGGATGAACGACGCGGGGCCCGAGACTGGCCTGTGGTCCTTCGGCTGCATGCACCCCGATTTTGACGGCTGGAAGGAGGAGCTGGCCCGCATCGCGCAGCTTGGCATGAAGGGAGTCAAGCTCCACCCCATCTACCAGGGGGTGGACTTCGACGACCTCCGGTATCTGCGCATTTTAGACCGCTGCGGTGAGCTGGGCCTGATTGTCCTCACCCACGCCGGGCGGGACATCGGCTTTCCCCTCCGGGACAACTGTACCCCGGAGATGACCCTTCGCGCCCTGGAACAGGTGGGGCCGGTAAAGCTCATCCTGGCCCACATGGGAGGCTGGCGGGAGTGGGACCGGGTGGAGGAGCTGCTGCCCGAAACCGGAGTGTATCTGGACACCGCCTTCGCACTGGGCCGCATCGCCCCCCTTGGGGACGGTTACTACGGGCCCTCTGATTTGCCCCTGATGGAGGTGTCCCAATTTGTGCGTATGGTGCGCAAGTTTCCCGGCCGGGTCCTCTTCGGCACCGACAGCCCCTGGCGGGACCAGAAGGAGAGCGTGGCCCTTATTGAGGAGCTGCCCCTCACTCGAGAGGAGAAGGATGGAATTTTGGGCGGGTACGCCCGGAAGCTGCTGGGAATTTGACGGGGTTTTGTTCTTTTTCTTTGAAAAGAAAGAGAAGAGAAGGAAGGAGCGTTACATGATGTACATCGACCCGACAAAATACACCGAACGGCCAGCCGACGAGCGAATCCCCCAGGAGCTGGCCATCTACGACCGGCTTGAGGAGCTGGGGATCCCCTATGTCCGGGTGGATCACGACCACGCAGACACCATCCAGATCTGCGCGGAGGTGGAACAGGTGCTGGGCTCCAAGATATGCAAGAACCTGTTCCTGTGCAACCGCAAGCAGACGGATTTTTATCTGCTGATGATGCCGGGGGACAAGCCCTTCAAGACCAAATTCCTCTCCGCTCAGCTGGGGTGCGCCCGGCTGTCCTTTGCCGACGACGGCCACATGCGGGACTGTTTGCAGACCATTCCCGGCTCCGTCTCCGCCCTGGAGCTGCTGTTCGATCGGGACCAGCGCGTCCAGCTGGTTATGGACCGGGATCTGCTGTCGGACGAGTTCATCAGCGGTCATCCGGGGATCTCCACGTCCACCCTCCAGCTGAAGCGGGAGGACCTTTTAAAATTTGTGGAGTCCACCGGCCACACCCCGGTTTACATCGATCTGCCCGACCCCCGCAGGGAGGAAGGCGCGGAGGGGTGCTGATTCGGATACAGACGGCAGCTGCCGAGGAATGGTCTCCCCTTGGCAGCTGCCGTTTTACAGAATCTATCGATTTTATACATTAGTTTATTAAAATTTTAGATTGACAGATTTTTGGTTAATTTGTATAATATTGTAGATATAGAGAGGAAGGATTATGCAAAATAACAGGGCTCTCTAAAAAGATTTGGAAGGGATGATCCAAGTATGAAACTGTACCGCAAGCTCACCGCGATGTGCCTGACAGCCGCTCTGGCCGCCAGTATGGCCATCACAGCCTCCGCAGACGTCTCGCCTGTGTCGGTGACCGTCAACGGAAAGACTGCCAGCACCTCCGCCTACATCAATTCCGACTGGCGGACCATGGTCCCGGTGGAAACCGCCAAGGCCCTGGGGGTAGACTACTCCGTACAGGGGAACAGCGTGACCTTTACCGCCGGCGGCATCTCTCAGACCTACACCGTAGGCAAGACCGTTGGCGACACGGTCCCCGCCATGATGGATGGAACCATTTATGTTCCCTTCTATCACCTGGCCGAGACCTTTGGCTATGATGTGAGTTGGAACAGCGCGGCCGGTAAGGCTGAGGCAACCGTCTCATCGGTTGTGACTGTCAACGATATTCAGAGCATTCAGGCCTATACGGACGAGACATTCTATGGGACCGGCCTTGTGGAGGTGGAAGTCACCTACCGTCCCGGTGTGGATTTGAGTAATATCTCTGCTTCCAGCTATATTCTGGAAGACCGGGGCTCCCTCAATCCTGATTTCGGGCAAATTAAAATTGCCGGCGTGTCGGTCAATGGCCGGACCGTCACTTTGACCATTGATGATGGTTCTGCCGCTACCAGCCGAAACGCATTGGTTTACAGCGGGAATCCCCCTGCCGGTGTTCGGGAACGGAACGCCTTTGGCATCTACTGCACCGGCGCTTGGTATCGGGATGTCAACGGGACGATTTATTTCGGAAGCGCCGATACCGCCGAATATAAGGCCAATACAACCAAAATGGGCTATCAGGCCAGGGAATGCCTGGAACTCAAGCTCCGTCACGCTGGGGAAGCCCCTGGACAGTCCGCCTGTCTCGCCGACGACCAGGGCCGGTATAATGCGGACGGGCTCTGGAAGGAGACCGTGGACCGCCAATTCGGTGTGGGTAAGTTCCAGTCTTTTGCAGACCTGGGCATCCAAATTCCCTCCACTGCCGCTGCCGCTGCGGACGGCACTCGGGACGCCTATGTGAAAGGTTATGCGTATATCCCCGCCAATTACAATCCGGCTAACGGCATTGTGTTCACTTTACAGGGCCAGGGCATTTCCTATTGGCAGCTGCCTGATGGAACCAACGACGACGGGACCGGCATCATGTATGACTCCGCTACCACCTCCTGGGCCAACAAAGGAGCTGTCGTTGTCAATATCCACGATCGCTCCAGCGCCGGAAAAGGCGATTATGAGTCCGTATACGATTATGTGCTGGACGATGTTAACACCATGAAATATTTCATTGATAAATACAACATTCAGAATAACATCGTGCTGCAGGGCAACTCCCGCGGTACGAATGCCTCCAGCACGGTGATCCAGGCACTGGCCGGACAGGAATACACCGTCAACAGCAATGCCAGCCGGGGTACCAATCAGCTGGACAAGAACGTCTATAATTTTGAGGTCGATACGTTCATTTGCCAGAACGGTATGTTTGGCCGCAATATATACGATCAGGACGACTATACCGCCATAGCAAAGACCGATATGCGCGTATGGATTTTCGACGGCGAGCAGGACACCAATAATACGGATACCTATGCCAGTTATATCCAGGCTGCCCAGGAAACCGGTCACGATGACGCCTGGATCAAAGAGAATATCCGTCTGACCAGCTATCCCTCCGAGTTGTATTATTATTGGGGCGAAACAGATCATTCTACCACCCGCATCAATGGCTGGTATTTCGATGACACCCCCTACTACGGCGCCGGTCTGGATGTGGTCGATGGCAAAATCGTTTACCATACACAGTTAGAGGCCGGCGACACCTATACCGTTCAGGGCCGGGGCGTCAGCCGTGACGGCGCCGGTCCGGAAAAGACAGAGTTCACTTATACCGTTTACGGGGAACAGTATCAGGACTGGGCGCTAAATCGCTAAACTTGGCACAGCTTCCCTGCGCTATAAAAACTGCGGCGGCAGCCTCCCTGCCCTTGCGCAGGAGGACGCCATAAAGCACGAGGGAGGAGGCCTGGAAAGCCGGGCCTCCTCTTGTTGTGGAAAAATAAATTCCTTTTTTGCATCCATCCATCTAATATTTGCATTGGACATTGCTTTGGATGATTTGTATACTAAATTTAATATGGAGAGAAGATATTGTGAAAAATGACAATTCTCTCTAAAACGCTTTGGAAGGGATGATTCCTGTATGAAACTGTACCGTAAGCTCACCGCGATCTGCCTGACAGCCGCCCTGGCTGTCGGCATGGCTGTCACAGCCTCCGCGGACGTCTCGCCGGTGTCGGTGACCGTCAACGGAGAGACCGCCAGCACCTCCGCTTACATCAACTCCGACTGGCGGACCATGGTTCCGGCGGAGACCGCCAAGGCCCTGGGGGTGGACTACTCTGTTCAGGGGAACAGCGTCACCTTTACCGCCGGCA
>JAAWCR010000131.1 GCA_022793355.1 Lawsonibacter sp.
GATGATGAGGGTGGCGTTGGGACCCAGCTTGGCGGTGGTGGTACGGACGGTGGAGTCCACCCCCTTGATCTGGGTGGTCTCCATCTCCATGTAGCCCCCCTCCTCCATCTCCACCACGGTGGTGGGGTTCATGATGTTCTCTCCCAGGCCGTCCCCTTCGGCGTAGTGCTTTTCCACATAGCGCACCCGGGCGTTTTTCCCCACGTGGAAGGTGTGGATGCCGGAGTGCTCGGAGGCCTGTTCTCCGCAGTTGTGGATGCCGCAGCCGGCAATGATGGTTACGTCGCTGTCCGCGCCGATGAAAAAGTCGTTGTACACCATGTCCTTCAGCCCGCTCATGCTCAGTACCACGGGGATGTGCACCGACTCGTTCTTCGTGCCCGGCTTGATGATGATGTCAATGCCGTCCTTGTCCGTCTTGGTGACGATATCAATGTTGGCGGTGGTGTTCCGGCCCGCCTTCTGGCCGTTGGCCCGAATGTTATAGGCCCCCTCGGGCACCGCATGAAGCCCGGCTACTTGTTCTAACAAGCTCTTTTGTATTGCGTCCATATATATTCCTCCTTAGGGATGTAGCTGCAAGGGGGGATATTATCCGCCCTTGCAGGAATCGGTCATACTAACAACGGGCGTATGATATTCGTCCTGAATTACCGCACCTTATCCGCCAGCGCGCCACACACACCGGGCGCGCCGCCCAGAAGAGTGGGCAGGATGTCTTTCCGGGGGCCGTCGTTGATCACCCGGCCGTCGGCCAGGACGATGATCCGGTCGGCGATGTTCAGGATCCGCTCCTGGTGGGAGATGATGAGAATGGAGCCGTTAATTTTCTTATGCAGCTGCTCAAAAACCTGAATCAGGTTGGAGAAGGACCACAGGTCAATGCCCGCCTCCGGCTCGTCAAAGACGGACAGGCTGGTGCTCCGAGCCATAATGGTGGCGATCTCGATGCGCTTAAGCTCGCCGCCGGACAGGGAGGCGTCCACCTCCCGGTGGATATAGTCCTTGGCGCATAGGCCCACCTCGGACAAATAGCCGCATGCCTCGGGCACGCCGATGTCCTTGCCGCTGGCCAGGGTAATCAGGTCCTTCACCGTCAGCCCCTTGAAGCGAACCGGCTGCTGAAAGGCAAAGCTGACGCCCCGCCGGGCCCGTTCGGTGATGGACAGACCGGTAATATCCTCTCCATCCAGAAAAATTTTGCCCTGGGTGGGGGGAAGGATGCCGGCAATCACCTTGGCCAGGGTGGACTTGCCGCCGCCGTTGGGTCCGGTGATGGCCACGAACCGCTCGCTGATGGTCAAATTGATGTCGTGCAGGATGCCTTTGTTGTCGCCGTCCTGCTCTACATTATAGCTGATATGCTGTAGTTCCAGCATGGGGTGTACCTCCTGTATCGTTGTTGCTCCACAATTGTAACATAGAGTACCTATTTTGTCCAGTTTATTTTCCCGTCTTTTCCGACCGAATGGGAAAAGATTTATTTTCCGAAATTATACCCCTTTTCCTCTTGCATTACAAGATGATTTGTGATATAAATACCAATAGTTCAAATGCGTTGAACGGGAAAATGGCGGAAAACACTCACCAGAGAGGGGCGGCCGCCGGCTGAAAGCCGCCCCGGAGCGCGTGCCCGCCTGGTTCGCCCGGGAGCGGCCCCTGAGAAGGGGACGGGTTCTCCGCCGTTACCGGAGATTGAGCGCGTGGCCGGGCTGTGTTCCGGTACGAATGCGGGTGGTACCGCGGAAGGCATGCCTTTCGTCCCTGTTGAGTGGGGCGGAGGGCCTTTTTCTTTGTCACTTCGGAGGTGGGGAATTGAAACAACGATGCAAGCGGGTGTTGGCATTTCTGATCGCCCTGTGCCTGACCCTGCCGGCAGCCTGTCATCAGATGGATCCGGGGGCGTCCGCCGCCTCCGCCGAGGGGGTGGGGGGAGCGCCGTGCCCACCCCCTGGAACCACAGAGCCGGAGCCCCTGCGGCCCCCTGTGTCCAGGCCTGAGCCGGTCCCGGAGCCCAAGCCCGAGCCGCTGGCGGAGGAAAACCACACCCTGTATATCCTGATGTATCACCACGTGGTTCCCGAGGACTGGTCCTGCAACACCTGGACGGTGACCGACGCAAAATTCCGCAGCGACCTGGAGTGGCTGGCCGAACACGGCTATGTCACCGTGTTGCCCAGCCAGCTGGCCGCCGGAGAGCCCCTGCCGGAGAGGGCGGTGCTGCTCACCCTGGACGACGGCTACGCCAGCAACTACTGGATGGTTTTCCCGCTGCTTCAGGAGTTTCAGGCCAAGGCGGTGATCTCGGTCATTACCAGCTATGTGGAGAAGGAAAAATCCGGCTACCTGACCTGGAACATGTGTAAGGTTATGAGCTGGTCCGGGCTGGTGGAGATTGGTTCCCACACCTACGCCTGCCACGAGGGAGAAAACGGCATCCTGCGGCGCAAGCACGAGACCCGGGAGGAATATGAGGCCCGGGTCATCCCCGACCTGCAAACCAGCATCGACCTCATTGCGGCTAACCTGGAGGCGCCGCCCCAGTTTTTCGCCTACCCCAACGGGAAGGTGGAACCCTGGGCCAAGCCCTTCATCCGGGAGCACTTTGCCGTTACTGTCACCACCCTCCACGGCAGCGCCGATATCTCCCAGGGCCTGTACGCCATGAACCGCTTTACCGTGTCCATGGATGTCGATTTGGACGATATCCTTCCAGGCTGACCAGCAAGAAGGAGGAGGGAGAGCGATGGAGCAGAAGCAGGAAGTATGTCCCTACTGTGGCAGAACAAGGATAGTGATGGGCGTTCAGCAGCAGGGCAGGGTATGGCTCTGACCCGCAAGGGGGCTGAGCGCCGGCCGGGAACTGATCCACATCATCTGTAAAGGCTGCGGCACAGTGGTTCGCTCCTGTGTGGATTATCCGGGGGATTTATAAAGATTGAAAATAAGGAGTTTTACCGATGAAAGAACAGCTAGCAAAAATTGAGCGCGAGGCGCTGGAGGCGATTACCGGCGCGGCGGACACTGCCGCCCTGGACGGGCTGCGGGTGAAATACCTGGGCAAAAAGGGGGAGCTTACCGCCGTTTTGAAGCAGATGGGCAGGCTGTCCGCCGAGGAGCGGCCCGCCATGGGCGCCCTGGCCAACGAGGTCCGGGCCGCCCTGGAGGAGACCATTGAGCTTACCGCCCAAAAGCTGGAGGCCGCCGCCCTGGAGGCCCGGCTCAAGGCCGAAGCCCTGGACGTCACCATTCCAGGCAAGGCGGTGAAGCAGGGGCACAAGCACCCCATGTACAGTGCCCTGGACGAGATCAAGGATATCTTTGTGGGTATGGGCTTCACCGTGCTGGACGGCCCCGAGGTGGAGCTGGCCGAGCTGAACTTCGACCGGCTCAACGCCGAGGAGGGCCACCCCTCCCGGGATTGGTCCGACACCTTCTACTTCGATCAGGACAGCCGGGTGATGCTCCGGAGCCAGACCTCCCCCATGCAGGTACGGGCCATGGACTCCATGCCCCTGCCTATCCGCATCATCGCTCCCGGCCGGGTCTACCGCAAGGACGAGGTGGACGCCACCCACTCCCCCATGTTCCACCAGGTGGAGGGCATGGTTATTGACAAGCATGTCACCATGGCCGATCTGAAGGGCACCCTCAACCTGCTGGCCGAGGAGCTCTTCGGCAAGGGCACCGTTACCCGGTTCCGTCCCCACCACTTCCCCTTTACCGAGCCCTCCTGCGAGATGGACGTACAGTGCCACAAGTGCGGCGGCGTTGGCTGCCCCACCTGTAAGGGCGAGGGCTGGATCGAGCTGCTGGGCGC
>JAAWCR010000132.1 GCA_022793355.1 Lawsonibacter sp.
CGCCGCCCATAACAATCGCGCTTAAAATGCCCATAATCATAAAGACGGCAGACAGCTCAGCGAAGTACCAGCCATAAACCTTACAGCCATAGACAATCACTGCAATGCCGGCGGCCAGAATCAGAAGGACCAGAATTTCCCGCATGGAAAAACGGGCGTTTTTCACATCCTCTTCGCTCATGGTTATATTGGTCTCATCACCGTAAACCAAGCTCTTGGTGGGATCCGCCTGAACCTTCAGCGCATACCGGATGATGAAGAAGGAGGCCACCGCGATCATGCAGACGTGGCACAGGATACGGAAGCCCATTCCGGACATGGCCGGCACCTCAGCGATGGCCTGGGCCACACCGACGGTAAAGGGATTCATCATAGCTCCCGAATAGCCCATACCCGCGCCTACAGCCACAATGGACAAACCTACAACGGCGTCAAAGCCCATCGCCACGGCGATGCCGGCAAAGACAGGGATGAACGGGAACCACTCCTCAAACAGGCCGATGGTGGAGGAGGCCAGTCCGATGATGGTGAGGAATACGGGGATGATAACCACCCGGGCCTTGCCCTTGAAGATTTTCAGCAGGGCGGCCACTAGACCGTTGAACGCGCCGCTGCCAATGATGATGCTGATTGAGGCATAGGAGATAAACACAAAGAATATGACACCACCGGCGTCACAAAAGCCGTTGTAGATGGCCTGGAACATCTGGAAGGGGTTGACGGGGCTGGCCTCAACCGCGTGGTAAGTACCAGCCACGGCTACGCTGCGGCCCCCTACGTCCGCCCGGTCAAATTCGCCGGCGGGCAAAATCCAGGTGGCGATGGTGCAGACAATGATGATAATAAACAGCAGTCCATAAATGTGGGGCAGTTTTTTCTTTTTTTGATTCACTAATGTATTCTCGTTTGCCATACCATTTCTCCTCCTTTTGTTGTGCCTTGATGTGCGGAAATTACAGTTCCGGTGTGGTCTTGGCGGTCCGGCTCTCCAGGTAGGAGGCCTGGACCCGCTGGCGGAAGTCCTCGTCCGTCATCGTGCGCAGTATGGTGGCGGCAATAATCTTTGCGCCGCTGGCAATCGCCTCGTGAGCGGCGGGCTGGGTGGTTTCATCCCGAAACTCCACCGTATGCAGGGCGTGAAAGGTATTGCAGATGGGCAGCAGCGGCTGGATGGTGGGACAGCGGTAGCTTACGTTGCCCACATCCGAGGAGCCGTTGGGCGCTTCCACCGCTCTATGCGCCACCCCCAGTTCATCCATCAGCGCCATCACCTCATCCTCCAGAACGGGCACCCGGACCATATCGGCAAAGCCGTCAAACGCCGTGGTAAAGGACACGGTACAGTCCAAAGCCATAGCCGCGCCGTTGGCGCACTTTTTCACCACTTCGTCCGTCTGCTTCAGCTTGACTTGAGAGTCAGTGCGGAACTCCAGCCGAACCTCCGCCCGCTCAGGCAGGATATTGGGATAGGTGCCGCCATCGGTAATCACGCCGTTCACGTGGATATCGGGGGTGAAGCACTCCCGGCGGGCGTCAATCAGATCCAGGAATTTCCGGGCGGCGGCCAGCGCGTTGTGTCCCTTCCAGGGGCCTGCCACCGCATGGGCGGACTGCCCCTTAAATTCCACCAGATAGCAGCACAAGCTGAGCACGTCCATATCCGCCGTAGCGTAGCCGCCGCTGTAGCTGTGAATCATCATAGCCGCAGACATCCCGTCAAAAGCGCCCTTGTCGGCCATGCCCACCTTCGCGCCGTCCTCCTCCTCGGCGGGAGTGCCAAAGACGTAGATTTTTCCCTTAAACTGCTCCCGAAGCTCCGCAAGGGCCAAGGCTGCCAGCACGGACATCGACCCGTGTACATTATGGCCGCAGGCGTGGCCCAGTCCAGGCAGGGCATCATACTCCACCAATATGGCAGCCGAGGGTCCCTCTCCGTTGTCCAACACCGCCCGGAAGCCGGTCTCGTAGCCAAGGTAGGGGTATTCCACCTGGTAGCCGCCCTGTTCCAGCAGCTCCACGATTTTTTTGCTGGAACGGAACTCCTGATCCGGAAGCTCAGGATGGGCCGCCAGGTCGTCGCTGAGCGCAATAGCGGTGGGATGATGCTTCGCTACCGCCTCGGTCAGTTGCGGGGGGATGTGAGGAATTTCCATGTTTATCTCCTCCTTGTATTTCTTTTCTGTATGCCTAGGGTCAGGTCCTGTTCATTCGGCTCAGAATGAAAGGATTATAGCACATTTAACTGTGCGAGGTAAACAAAAAAAATACACAAAAATAGAATAAATTTTCTGTCTTAATTCATGTTTTAACTAATTCACTGTAGCAGCGGTGCACTACTTTAATAAAGAGCCGTTTTGACAGAGAGGATTCGGCGTCTGACGCTTTGTTTTTATGTGGAATACAGCGGGATAGCCGTCTAAAAACTCCACGGTACACTCGGCTCTCAGTATCCGGGCGGTGTACTGCCATTATGAGAAGAATTGCCGCAGATGAAATTATACAACGGTATTGGCCGGCTGATCAGTGCCAGGACGGAAAACGGAGCGGCTGTCGCAGCGGTAGAGTATTTGCAAAGTGACAAAATCACTCGGCTTCGTAATCTGCCGACAGTTCCGTGAAACGCTCGTCCGATATGTGCCCCGTCACGCTGTCCTCAGAGAGCTTTTGTCAAGGGGAAGTTTATCAATTTTGATAGAACCTGCAATTTGGGTAGCCATACCCAAATTGCAGGCTCCGGGCAAGATGCAGGAAGAAAACAGGTTAGGACACTAAATTGAGATAACAAACGGCATCCCCATTAGCAGCAGATAGGAGCCGAGGCGAAACCATTTGACATAGCCAGGAATTTCACGTCTCATCTTTCTGGACAGCACCCCGGTGATAACGGTCAGCGGCAGTACCGGACTGACCATACTCGCCAGACCGAACGCCACGCCGGTGGCCCCGGCCAGGGGGACCGGCAGGGTGAACGAATAGCCAATCATCAGCATCAGCGGCGCACAGGGCGTAAAGCCATAGGTCAGCCCGGCGCACAGCATGGGCAGGACCCCCGCTTTTCCTTCCAGTTTCCCGCAGTCATGACAGCCGTGACAGGAGTGGTGTTCGTTCTTCAGCTCCAACAGCCAGCGCCCCGCCGCCGGTCATTAGAATATCGCCGTTCTTTTCCGACTTTTTCATCATCTTGACGATCCGCTTTGCCATGGAAATGTGCATCCCCGCCAGTATGTCCTTCCGGTCAAATTGCCGCGCAATCAGGGAAATGATCTCCGACTGAGCGAACACCACGCAGGTGCTGTCGATGTCGCAGGGAGCGGTACTCTCCAGGGACAGCGGCCCTACCTGGTCAATGGTTGTCTCCAAAATCTGCGCCGCCACCTCCATAAATTTGCCGGTCCCGGCGGCGCATTTGTCGTTCATCGTAAAATTTTTGATGTTATAGCCGCTGTCCAGGTATATGATTTTGCTGTCCTGACCCCCAATGTCGATAATCATTCCGGGGCGGTACTCCTTGGGAGCTGTGACCCGGACGCCATAAGCGTGGGCAGTGATCTCAGAAATATCATCATCGGCCACCGTAAGGACCTTCCGGCTGTACCCGGTGGCCATAGTGTAGCGAATATCACTCCGGGCGATACCGGCCTTCTGGCAGAGCTGTCCCAGCATCTGCTCGGCGGATCCGTTGTTGTTGATGCCGGTGGAGCATACCATTGTCTCCACTACCTGACGGCCTTTCAGCAAAGCGCCCTTCAAGTAGGTGGAGCCGCCGTCCAATCCGATGGTATAACTCATGCTGTTCCCCTCGCTTTCTGTTCGCTGAACTGC
>JAAWCR010000133.1 GCA_022793355.1 Lawsonibacter sp.
CCCCCAGCGGGTGGAGTTCGGCCCGGACGGGCTGCCCGCCGGGCCGAAGCAGGAGGGACACGGCTTGGGACTGCAAAGCGTTCGGTCCGTGACCGACAAGTACGGCGGGCTGTTCCGCTGCCAGTGGGAAAACGGCAGCTTTCTGCTGCGGGCCGTCCTGATTCCTCCTGTTCAGGAGCGCAGGAAAAATTTTGAGTTCAGCCCTATTTCCGCCGCCATCTTCTGCGTCCTTCTGGCCCTTATCCTGCTCAACTGCCTGCCGTCCCTGGCTCAGGCCCTGGAGGCGATTCCTGTGCTGGGCCTCATTGTAAGGGTGGTGGATCTGCGCACCTATCCCCTGCTCTGGAAAAACTGACCCTCAGCCCTCCAGCGCCCCCTGGAGACGGCCCAGCCACTCCATCGCCTTGAATTTCAGCACGTAGCCCTCCCCGTCGCC
Organism: Lawsonibacter sp.; assembly: GCA_022793355.1. Lineage (GTDB taxonomy): Bacteria > Bacillota > Clostridia > Oscillospirales > Oscillospiraceae > Lawsonibacter. Next base: position 437 of record JAAWCR010000133.1, read on the forward strand.
GGTGACCAGGGCCCCCTGGTCCGGCGTAAAGTGGCCCGCCTCCAGGGCCTGGTCCACCGTCTCGCTGGCCGCCCCCAGGCACAGAGGCGGAAAGGCGACGCACCACCAGTTTTTTCCTCTGCCCTCCCCGATGGTCACCCGGAGGGCCGTGTAATTCCCCGCCGGGAGGGCGAAGCCCTCATACTCCTTGGTGGGAAACCAGCAGTCGGTGAGCTGGGCGGTAACGGGGTAGTCATACCCCCGCTCCTCCACCACCGCCTGCCCGGCGGCGGCCAGGGCGCTCAGGTGGCCCTCCAGGGCCGACTGGGCCTCGGACAGGGTGGCGTCCGACGGGTAGAGCGCCTCCGCCTGGGCCAGCACCCGGTCCCGCACCGCCAGCTTCAGCGCCTGGTCCTCCTCGCTGTCAGAGTTGGCGATGACGTGGAAGCGAATCACGCTGTCCGCCAGCTCCCGCTGCTCCTGGCCCAGCCAGCCTCCCGCCACTGCCGCGATTAGTATGCCCAGCATCAGCGCCAGCTCCCAATGTTTCAGTTTCCGGTCCATAACACAGTCCTCCCCGCGGCAAAAAGCCGTCTATCCTGTAAATTTCTTACAGTATAGACAGCCTTGTCCGTTTTTATAATCAACCGCTTGAAAAAATCAAAGATTCAGCCCCCGGCAAAAGCCAGGGGCTGAATCCTCTCTATTTGACGTTCAGGATGTATCCCTTCGGCCGTCCGTTGGCCTGGTACAGCTCGCGCAGCTGGTTGAGCACCTCCGGCTCCGGTTCTATGTATACTTTACCCGCGTAGCCGTCCATCAGGGCCAGGCGGCCCTCCAGCCGGTGGGACAGCTTGACCTCGACAATGGCCGGAATGTGGTAGGCCCGGACCAGCATGGCGGTGTGGCTGTCCAAACTGCCATTCCTGGTAATCAGCCCCAACAGCCGCCGCTGGTCGAAGTCCATTACCTCGCTGGGCAAAAATTCGTCGGACACCAGGATAGCTGGCTCATCCATCAGAAGCTCCTGCCGCCCCCCCATCAGGGCCCGAAGCACCCGCTGGGAGATGTCCCGGATGTCCGCCGCCCGGGCCTGCATATAGGGACTTTCCATAGCTGCGAAGGCGGCGGAAAAGCTGATCTCCGCCATCTGCACGGCGTACTCCGCCGTTGTGCTCTGCCCCTGGATAATGGCGCGGACCGTCTCCATATAGTCCTGGTCCTCCAACAGCATCCCGTGGATCTGGAAGATGGAGGCCACCCCCTCGCCCACCTGGTTCAGTGCCCGGTGATAGAGGGTGTTCAACTCCAGAATCGCGGTCTGCTGGGCCCGCCGAAAGCGGTTGACCTCCTGCCGCCAATCCCCCCGGGTATACAGCTGAATCTGAGGGGCGGGACGGCGGTAAAAGCTCAGGCGGCCCACCACAATCTGGTCCATGATTGCCTTGCCCTCTAAAACCTGCACGCCGTCCACCCCCTCTTCGGAGCTCTCTTCTCTTTACCTTAAAAATTATATCTCCTTGGGTCCTTTTTGTAAAGGACCGTTTTTTCCAAATATACAAGCCACGCCAAAACTTTATTAGTCTACTTCACTAGCGCTTCCATTTTTTGCAATTTTTTACAGGTTTTTAACCAATCTTCATTTTTTGCTTTACTCCAATAAACCGGTATGATATAATGGTCGGGAAAGTTCCGCCTTCCCCGGGCAATCCAGTTAGGAGGTTTTCGTTTCATGGTCTCTGAACGCATGAAAGGGCTGGGCACCGCCCGGTCCGTAATCCGCGAGTTGTTTGAGTACGGCAAGCTGCGCGCCGCTCAGGTGGGTGCGGAAAATGTTTTTGACTTTTCCATCGGCAACCCCAGCGTGCCCCCTCCCGACGCTGTTAACGAGACGGCCATCCGCCTGATGACCGAACAGCCCCACCTGATCCACGCCTACACCAGCGCCCAGGGCGACCTTGCGGCCCGGGAACGCTTCGCCGACTCCCTGAACCGCCGGTTCGGCACCAGCTACTCCGCCAGCCGGCTCTACATCACGATGGGCGCCGCCGCCGCACTCACCTGCGTGTTTAACGGCCTCACCTGCCCCGGCGACGAATTCATCGTCTTTGCCCCCTACTTCCCTGAGTATAAGGTCTTTATTGAGGACGCAGGGGCAAAAATGGTGCTGATTCCCCCCGAGATTGAGGCCTTCCAGATTGACTTCGACGCCTTTGAACGGGCCTTGGGGGTGCACACCAAGGGCGTGGTCATCAACACCCCCAACAACCCCTCCGGTGTGGTCTACTCCAGGGAGACGCTGGAACGGCTGGGGGCCATCCTCACCGAGAAGAGCCGCCAGTTCGGCCACCCCATCTACCTGATCTCCGACGAGCCCTACCGGGAAATCGTCTACGCCGGCTTTGAGGTTCCCTGGGTCCCCCATATCTACCGGGACACCATTGTGTGCTACTCCTTCTCCAAATCCCTGTCCCTGCCCGGCGAGCGGCTGGGCTATGTGCTGGTCCCCGAGGAGGTCACCGACTCCGGCGACGTCTACGCCGCGGTGGCCGGGGCCGGGCGCTCCCAGGGCAATGTGAACGCCCCCAGTCTGTTCCAGCAGGTCACCTCCCTGTGCTGCGACATGACCGCCGACCTGAAGGTATACGAGGAGAACGCCAAGCTGTTCGTCTCCGCCCTGCGGGAAATGGGCTATCATGTGGTGGCGCCCGGCGGCGCCTTCTACCTCTTCCCCCGCAGCCTGGAGCCTGACGACGTGGCCTTCAGCGAGCGGGCAAAAAAGCTGGATCTGCTCGTTGTCCCTGGCAGCGGCTTCGGCGCGCCCGGACACGTGCGCGTGTCCTACTGCGTGCAGACCGACACCATCCGCCGCGCCCTTCCCAAGTTCCAGGCGCTGGCCGATTCCTACAAATAACCGCCTGAGCGGCTGTCCCAATTTGCCCAGGCAGCCGCTTCCTTTTTTTCGTGTAAAGCCGGAGCTACCGCCGCCAGTCTGTTCTACGATTTTCCCAATTATTTTTACTTTCCTCTTATAAAAATGACATATCTCCCAAACCCTTCCAAATGCCGAAAAGAGACTTGAAAAAAAAGCTACCCCACATTATACTGATCTCGTTGGGTTTTGTACCCACTCACAAAATTTGCATAGACGGAGTGAATGAGTATGAACGAGGTTCAAAAGCCCAGTGGCGGCTGGCGCAGGCGGATTGGAAAAAAGGTGGGCCTTGTGGTCATCATCATGCAGATGGTGTCCGTATTTTTTGCGGTAACTATGTGCGTGATCATGTTCCGGTCCTTGACCACAGGCATCCTGGAGGAGCGCTGTGTGAGCGGCACCGATATGCTGTCTTATCTGCTGGAGCAGTCTCCGGACGATATGGATATGGACCAGTTTCTGGACCAGCTCAAGGAGCGCATGGGCTGCGAATTCACGATTTTTGAGGGCGACACCCGGGCTTACACCACCGTGGTTCAGGACGGGAGACGCGTGGTGGGCAGCAAGCTCTCCTCCGACCTGGTCGGCACCGTGCTCCAGCAGGGGAAGTCCTTCGTTGGAGAGGCTACCATCCTGGAGGAAGAATATCTGGCCTCCTATGTTCCCGTCCGGGACGACAGCGGCAACATTTCCGGTTTGGTGTTTGCCGGCATCTCCGTCTCGGAGGCCAACCGGCAGACCTTTATGACCGTCATGATGTCCTCCCTGGTGAGCATCGGCGTTATCATCGTGTGCAGCCTGATTATGGCCGCCTATTTGAAAAAAACTGTTTCCACGCCTCTGGCTGAAATCAGCAGAGTGGCCGAGCGCCTGGAGGAGGGAAATCTGGGCCTGAGCAACGGCCAGGAAATTGTGGTCCAGATCCATTCTGAGGATGAAATCGGCCAACTTGGCCATATCTTTGAAGATACCATCCGCCGCCTGCGGGCCTATATCGGCGAGATTTCCGGCGTGCTGGGCGCTATCGCCAACGGCGATTTGACCAAGAACGCCAACCAGGACTATGTGGGCGACTTTGTGTCCATCAAGCACTCCATGAACAGCATCGTTGACCGGCTGAACGACACTGTGAGCCAGATTCGCGAGAGCGCGGAGCAGGTCGCCATCGGCTCGGAGAATGTGTCCAACAGCTCCCAGGCCCTGGCCCAGGGGGCGGCCGAGCAGGCCAGCTCGGTTCAGGAGCTGTCCGCAACCACCAATACGATCGCCGGAAACGCCAAGCAGACCGCCGAGGGCACCCGGCTGGCCGGGCAGTTCGTGGACGAGGCCGGCGGGCATCTGGGTGTCAGCGTAGAATATGTCAGCCAGCTCAACACCGCGATGGGGAAAATTTCCAGCTCCTCGGAGGAAATCAGCAAAATTATCGCCGCCATCGAAAATATCGCTTTCCAGACCAATATCCTGGCCCTGAACGCCGCCGTAGAGGCCGCCCGGGCCGGTTCCGCCGGCAAGGGCTTCGCCGTGGTGGCCGACGAGGTGCGCAATTTGGCCAACAAATCCGACGAGGCCGCCAAGGCCACCAAGGAACTCATTGAGAGCTCAATCGCCTCCGTCAACGAGGGCAGCGAGGTGGTCGCCAAGGTTACCCAGTCCCTGGAACGCACCAGCCAGAGCGCCGCCGGCGTTACTGCCAAAATGTCTGTCATGGTGGAGTCTGTGGAGCGTCAGACCGCTTCCATTACGCAGATTACCGACGGAATCGACCAGATTTCTACTGTGGTCCACAACAACTCCGCCACCAGCGAGGAGTGCGCCGCAGCCAGCAAGGAGTTGTCCACACAGGCCAGCGTCCTCAAAAAGCTGGTCAGCTCCTTCCGCCTGAAGGAGGGCACCTGGGTGTGACCCCGGCTCCGCAGGGAGCGCAAGTCCAATTCCAGCGGTTTCATTTAAAAAAGCAGCTCCCTTTTCAGGGAGCTGCTTTTTTACGGGCCGGCAGGGATGCCGGCTTCCGCTTATTCGCCTTTGCTCTTGATATACTCGTCGATGGACTTGGCCGCGCTCTTGCCCGCACCCATCGCCAGAATGACCGTGGCCGCACCGGTGGCGGCGTCACCGCCGGCGAAGATGGCCGGACAGGAAGTGCAGCCGTTTTCATCGACGGCTACACAGCCCTTTTTGTTCTTCTCCAGGCCGGGAGTACCCTCGTAGCTCATGGGGTTGGGCTGAGTGCCCAGGGACATGATGACCGCGTCCACCTCCATCTTGAACTCGCTGCCCGGCACCGCCATGGGACGGCGGCGGCCTGAGGCGTCCGGTTCGCCCAGCTCCATTTTCACACAGGTGATGGACTGGACCTGACCCTTCTCGTCCCCTTCGATGGACACGGGATTGGTGAGCAGATCGAACGCAATCCCCTCCTGCTTGGCATGGTGAACCTCCTCAGCACGAGCGGGAAGCTCTGCCTCAGAGCGGCGGTAGACGATGTGAACCTCAGCGCCCAGGCGCTTGGCGCACCGGGCCGCGTCCATGGCCACGTTGCCGCCGCCCACCACGGCTACCTTCTTGTTGCGCAGCACGGGGGTGGCGGAGTCTTCCCTGTAGGCCTTCATCAGGTTGATGCGGGTGAGGTACTCGTTGGCGGAGTAGACGCCGATCAGGGACTCGCCGGGAATCTTCATAAACATGGGCAGGCCGGCGCCGGAGCCAATAAAGACGGCCTCAAAGCCCTCCTTCTCAAACAGCTCGGTGACGGTAAGCACCTTGCCGATGACCATATTCAGCTCGATCTTGACCCCCATTTTCTCCAGCTTTTCCACCTCGCGCTTCACCACCGCCTTGGGCAGGCGGAACTCGGGGATGCCGTAGCTCAGCACGCCGCCGGCCACGTGGAAGGCCTCGAAAATGGTGACCTCATAGCCCATGCGGGCCAGCTCGCCGGCGCAGGTCAGGCCGGCGGGGCCGGAGCCGATCACCGCCACCTTGTGGCCGTTGCTGGGGACAGCCTCGATCTTTTCGTTGTAGCCCCGGAGGTAGGCCCAGTCGGCTACAAAGCGTTCAATTCGGCCGATGGCGATGGGCTCGCCCTTGATGCCCCGGACGCACTTGCCCTCGCACTGGGTCTCCTGGGGGCAGACACGGCCGGAGATGGAGGGCAGGGCGTTGGCGGCGGAGAGGATCTCATAGGCCCCGTTGATGTCGCCGTCGGCCACCTTGCGCAGGAAATCGGGGATGGGAATGCCCACCGGGCACCCGCTGACACAGGGCTTGTTCAGGCAGCCCAGGCAGCGGTCGGCCTCGTTCATGGCTGCGCCGGTGGAGTAGCCCAAGGCCACCTCTTTAAAATTCTTAACGCGGTTGGCCGGGTCCTGGTCCCCCATCAGGGTTCGTACATTCTGCATATTAGCCATGCATGGCACCTCCTCCCAGGCGGCAGAGATGCTTCTCTCTCGCCTTGGTCTCCTGTTCCAGATAGGTCGCGTTGCGGGCGATGACCTCGTCAAAGTCCACCTTGTGGCCGTCGAAGTCGGGGCCGTCCACACAGGCAAACTTCACCTCGCCGTCCACGGTGAGACGGCAGCAGCCGCACATGCCGGTACCGTCGATCATAATGGGGTTCATGCTCACGGTGGTGGGAATCTCATATTTCTCAGTAAGCTTACAGGCAAACTTCATCATCATCAGGGGGCCGATTGCAAAGACGTGGTCAAACTTGATCCCGCTCTCGATCAGCTTCTCCAGCTTTCCGGTGACAAAGCCGTGGTAGCCGTAGGTGCCGTCGTCGGTGCAGATGTGGAGGTCAGTGCAGGCCTGGGACATCTCCTCCTCCAGGATGACGATGTCCTTGGTCTTAAACCCGCCGATCAGGTCCACCTGGTTTCCGGCCTGGTGCAGGGCGCGGGCCACGGGCAGGGCAATGGCGCAGCCCAGTCCGCCGCCCAGCACGGCCACCCGGCCCAGGTCCTCCACCTCGGTGGGCAGGCCCAGGGGGCCCACAAAATCCTGGAGGCAGTCGCCCTCGTTCAGATCATCCAGCGCCAGGGTGGTGCCGCCGATTTTCTGATAGATTACCGTGACCAGGCCGTCCACCGCGCTGGAGATGGTGAGGGGAATCCGCTCTCCCGCCTCATCCACCCGCAGGATGATAAACTGGCCCGCCTTGGCCTTGGCGGCCACCAGCGGCGCATACACCGAGATTTGAGAAATCTCAGGCGTCAGCGTCTTTTTTGCTGCAATTTCGTACTTCTTCACTGTTTCTCCTCCTGTTAGCGTTCTTTCCTTTTTCCATCGCAGAATATTTGCCAGCGGCTCGCGCCGCACAGATCATAAATTTACCACTTCCTCCAGCGGCTTCCGCCGTAGCGGCGGCGCTTTTTCGCCGCC
>JAAWCR010000134.1 GCA_022793355.1 Lawsonibacter sp.
CGCGCCCTCCCGCTGGGGCTTGAGGAGATCCAGCGCGGCAAAAACGTGGCTGAGCCCGCCCCGGTGGCAGGCGGATCCGGAGGAGAGGTACACCCCCCGGTCACTGAGGAACCGAACCACCACCTCACTCTTGTATCCGGGCAGGGAAATGGGCAGGATGTGGGGAGCGCCCCCCGGCGCCAACACCACCGCCTCGGGGACCTCCCGGGCCAGCCGCTCTACCGTCAGGGCTTTCAGCCCGGCCATGTGGGCGGTGTCCTCCTGGAAGGAGGCGGCCCCCAGCCGGGTGGCGGCGGCAAAGGCGGCAATCTGCGCGGTGGCCTCGGTGCCGGATCGGTAGCCCCCCTCCTGTCCCCCGCCCCGAATCAGAGGGGGGAGTTTTAAGCCCTTCCGGATGTACAGTGCCCCTACCCCTTTCGGCGCGTGGAGCTTGTGTCCGCTGACGGACAGCAGATCCACCCCCAGCTCCTTTGGGGTAAAGGGGACCTTTAAGAAGCCCTGCACCCCGTCGCAGTGGACCAGGGCGGGACAGCCTGTCCGTTTCACGGCCTGAACCGTCTCCCGGACAGGCAGGAGGCTCCCCAATTCGTTGTTCACCAGCATCATGGACACCAGCACCGTGTCCGGGCGCAGCGCGGCCGCCGCCTGAGCGGGGTCGACGCTCCCCCGCCGGTCGGGCTTGAGATATGTAACCTCATAGCCCTGCCGCTCCAGCGCCTTCACTGGCTCCAGCACGGCGGCGTGCTCGATGGCGGTGGTGACGATGTGCCTCCCCTTCCGCCGGTTCAGCTCCAGCGCTCCGGCGATGGCCCAGTTGTCGCTCTCCGAACCACAGGAGGTAAAGAAAAGCTCCTCCGGCAGACATCCCAGCGCCTTAGCCACATCCGCCCGCCAGAGCTTTGTCCGCGCCGCCGCCTGGGTCCCCAGGTCATACCGGGCGGAGGGATTGCCCCAGCCCTCCGTCATGGCCTCCAGCGCCGCCTGAGCGGCCTCGGGCCGCACCGGCGTGGTGGCGGCGTTGTCCAGATAGTGAAACACGGCGTCTGCCTCCCAACCGTCTAATTCAGTACCGGCTATTGTATGCTGTTCCCATCAAAAAGTCAATACCGGAATGCCCGCCGGACAAAAAACCAGACTTTCTGTGCACAGAAGAGCACTTTTTGAATATTTGCACAAGAAAATATGGAATCCCCTTGCCATTTTCATGGATAAGTGCTATAATCGGTTTTGTTGAGAAGCCGTAAAGATCAATTCGGAAAGAGGGGCGGTCAAAACGGCGATTTTCCTGTGAAAATGTTGTAGGAGGTATTATTTATGACCAGCAAAGCCAAAAGCAGTTCCAATATCGCAAAATTTATCCTGCTCAATCTTATCGGTGTCTTTATGTTTTTCATCACCATCACAATCAACGGCAAGAGTTCCATCCCTGTGGACCACATCGTCACGTTTCTCCGCTCCATCCCGAACTTTGAGCTGGTATACGGCGTGATAGTCGTGCTGGTGGGCGCGGCGCTCCCCTTCCTGCGCAAGACCTGGAACAAAGACACAGTGACCCTGGTGTTCTCCCTGCTGAAGCTGCTGGCGATCCCCTTCCTCATTGTCTGGCTGACCAAAACCGGGCCTGAGCTCTGGTTTAACGACAGTATGCTCCCCTTTGTCTGGAACAAGGTGGTTGTCCCGGTCACCATCCTGGTGCCTGTGGGGGCGGTGTTCCTAGCCTTCCTAATCAACTATGGCCTGATGGAGTTTATCGGCGTGTTTATGAAGCCGGTCATGCGCCCCATCTGGAAAACCCCCGGCCGCTCCGCCGTGGACGCGGTCGCCTCGTTCGTGGGCAGCTACTCCGTGGGCCTGCTTATCACCAACCGGGTGTATAAGGAGGGCTTCTACTCCACCAAGGAGGCCTGCATCATCGCCACCGGCTTTTCCACCGTCTCCGCCACCTTCATGGTGGTGGTGGCCAAGACCCTGGGCCTGATGGAATACTGGAACATCTATTTCTGGTCCACCCTGATTATCACCTTCATCGTCACCGCCATTACCACCCGCATCTACCCCCTGGGCAAGAAGCCCGACACCGGCTACAACGGCATGGCCGTGGTGCCCGAGCCCATCCCGGAGAAGGGCAAGCTGCTGTCCACCGCTCTGGACGAGGGCCTGGAGGCCTGCTCCAAATCCCCCACCGTTTTGCAGGGCATTCAGAAGAATTTCATGGACGGGCTGAACATGGCGCTGAACATCGGCCCCACCCTCATGTCCATCGGCTTTTTGGGCCTGCTGCTGGCCGAATACACCCCGGTGTTTGATATCATCGGTTACATCTTCGTCCCCTTCGCGTTCCTGTTGGGCTTCGGCTCTGAGGCCGTTATGATGGGCAAGGCCTGCGCCATCAGCCTGGCCGAAATGTTCCTTCCCGCCAGCGTGGTGGGCGAGGCCTCCCCCTTCGCGCAGTACGTGGCCGCCGTTGTCTGCGTGTCTGAGGTGCTGTTCTTCTCCGCCTCCGTCCCCTGCATCCTGGGCACCGACATCGACATTTCTTTGAAGGATATCATCATCGTCTGGGTGGAGCGGGTGATCCTCTCCCTGCTCCTGGCCGGCGTGGTGGTCCGCTTCCTGTTCCCAGTCTTTGGCATCCCAATGTAACAAGCGGTAAAAAACAGGTCCCCGGCCGCCGCCGGGGACCTGCTTTTTATCAAAACACGCCTTCTTCATCCACGGTCCAGGGGTAAAACTGGATGGCATCCTGAACCTGGAAAAAGGGCTGTCCGCTTCCATTCCACGCTCCGGTCATCTGCCACTCCCGGGCGGTCATGGCGGGATAGATGACAGGATTGAGGCAGTGGACATAATTGATCCAGGCATTCATAACCCAGCCGTCCTGCGCCTCTGCGGTTTCATAGGTCACGTACCCCCGGCAGCGCTCCCCATTTCTGGGGAACGAGAAGGAAGCCAGAGGATCAGAGGTGGTCTGCGTGCCGAAAAACATACTTGTGGTGGTGTAGGTCTCCGCCCCCAGGGAGTAGTAGGGGGACCAGAATACGGATCCGTCCCGGTCGTAAAGCACTCGCCCGGCACAGTCCGATGCCTTGCTCCACCCCTCCGCCATGTAGTCGTAGGGCGTCCAAAGCTTAAACGCCTCGGTGCCGTAAAACCGCGAACCTGTTTTCCAGGAAAAGTGATGAAAGACGCGCCACTGTTCCTGCTCCCCTGCCAGCTCCACCGCCACATGGGTTATGGTCAGCGGCTTGGGGGTGTTTTCGTCCCAGGTCACGGTGACGCTGTGGCCGCTCTCCTCCACTACGACCCGCAGGGCCTTGTCACAGGCCAAAATGTCCTCCGGCAGCAGATCGTCCAGCACCGCCTCCGGAAAGCCCAGCCTCTGCAGCCGGGCCTTGGTATCCAGCACCTGGCTGTGCTCCGCCGGGTCCACCGGCCGCCAGTCCATCGGCAGGCGGCTGAAGCTCAGGCTTACCGCCGCAATCCCTGCCGCCAGTCCCCCAGCCAGCACCAGGGCCAGCACCCCGTCGGGGATCCGCACCGGCGCGGGCTGAATATTATAGCCCGCCTCGTCCAGCTCCCTGGACAGCTTATACAGCCCCCGGATAATGCAGATATAGATTGCAAGAATCGGGAGGAAAAAGACCCACCCAATCTCCTCCAGCCCGGTTGCGGCCAGGAGCATCACACCGGCGTTGAACAGCAGCAGGGCCAGCCCGCTGCCCGCACCAGGGGCCAGTCCCGCCTGCCGCCGTACCGCCCGCAGCCCCTGCCACAGGCAGAGGAACTGAACCAGCTCCAGGGCCAGCCCCGCTCCGCTCAGCACCAGCCCGGGGGGCGTCTGGTAGAATTCCCGCCAGCCCGGCGCGGCCAGCCGGAATATGCGGAAGGCCCATTCCCCGGTCTGGAACAAAAAGGCATACCACCAGAAGCGGAAAAATCCGTTTTCCCGCCGCAAGGCCCGCAGGCCCAAAAGCAGCAAAATGTGGCCAACGGCGGGCAGAAGGTAATTCAGATTCCAAAAGTTCAGGGTCAGGCCCTGCAAAACCAGGCCGGTAAGGATGCGGTTCATGGCCCTGCGCCAGGGGGCGACCGCCTGAACGATGTCCTCCGGCGGAGCCCGCAGGCCCTCCTCCAGCAGCCGATCCAGCCCAAAATCCTGGTCGAAACGGTTCTCTTCCACGTCATTCCCCTCCCAACTGTCTGCGCAGAACCTTTTTCAGCCGGTACAGCCGGCCCTCTACCGCCCTTGGGGTAAGGCTCAGCTCCCGGGCAATCTGTTCGGTGGACTGCATATAGAAGTACTTCCGGTAAAGCAGCGCCCGGTCCTTGACGGAGAGCTGGTCCAGTGCCCGGTACAGCTCCTCCAGCCGCTCCCGGCGCAGCAGCGCCTCCTCCGGGGTAGGCTCCGGGGAGGGCAGGTCCTCCGTCAGCTCCCCCGCCGCCCCGGGGCGCCTCCGGGCCCGGTTCAGGGCGGTGTTGCGAGTGAGGACGGTGAGCCAGCCCGTCCAGCTCCCCCGGACAGGGTCGTAGCGTTCGACGCCCTCCCAGGCCTTCATGGCCGCCTCGGACAGGCACTCCTCCCGGTCCCGGGGGTC
>JAAWCR010000011.1 GCA_022793355.1 Lawsonibacter sp.
AAACGATAAGCAAGCAGCCTCTCCCCCGAGAGGCTGCTTTTCATTTGAGGCAGTTTAAAATTGGAACACCGCGCCGGCGACGGCGGCAAGAGCGATAAAAGTCACCGGATGCAGCTTTTTCAGCGTTTTGTGCTGCATGCACAGAAACACAGCCGCAGCCAGCGCTATGGACGGCCAGCGTAAGGCAACGGTTTGTTCCGCAGTCCCGCCCACGGCGGCAAACACCGACAGGGCCACGCTCAAGCCCGCCGCAGCGATGAGGGCCGTGGAGGCGGGGCGCAGGCCATTGAACACAGCGTCCACCGTTTTAGACTGGCGGAATTTCTGCAAAAACCCGGCAATCACCATAATAATAGCGATGGACGGGGCAATTAGGCCCAACGTAGCCAGCACCGCGCCGGGCAGGCCCGCCGTCTCATAGCCCACATAGGTCGCCATGTTCACCCCCATTGGGCCGGGGGTGGACTCAGATACGGCGATCATGGTGGTCAGGTCCACGTCGGTAAACCAGCCTGTCCGGGCTCCCATATTCTGGAGGAAGGGGATGGTGGCCAGCCCGCCGCCCACGGCGAAGAGCCCCACCTTGGCAAACTCAAGGAACAATCTCAAATAAATCACCTGCCCTCACCGCCTTTCCGGCCGCCGTAGAGGAAAAACCCGGTCACGCCGGCCAGCACAATGAGAACCGCAGGGGAGGTAAGCATATCCATTGCCCGTCCCAAGGGGCCCCAGGCCCCGGCGCTGAAGTTTGCCAGATTTCCAAATACGGCCAGGGCCAGCACACACAGGAAAATGGCCGCCGCCGCCCCGTTTTTCAGGGTGGACTTGCCCAGTTTCAGCACACTGGCAGCGATCATGGCCACCACGGCGGCGTTGATGCCGGCCAGGGCGTGCTGAACCAGCGGGATATCGGCAAAGTTGGACAAAAAGGCGGCGATGGCGGTGATAATCACAATGGAGGGAAACACCACCCCCAGCGTAGCCAAAACTCCGCCGGGAAGGCCCCGGTACTTATAGCCGATAAAGGTGGCGGTATTGACGGCGATGATGCCGGGGGTACACTGGCCCACGGCGAAGTAGTCGGTCAGCTCCCCGTCGGTAGCCCAGCCCTTTTTCTCCACCACCTCCCGCTGTAGGATAGGCAGCATGGCGTAGCCGCCCCCAAAGGTGCACACCCCCACCTTGGCAAAGGTGAGGAAGAGGTCAGCATAGATATTCATAGTGGCTCCAGCCCCTCCAATCGTTCCCGGGCCAGCTCCACGGCCTCGTCCAGCTCCTCCATCAGTTCATCCTCCGGCACATCCAGCACCCCAGCGGCCAGCTTCAGGGCGTCCTCCAGGGACACGGTTTGCCAGATCCGCTCCAGGCGGCCGGTTTGCAGCAGTGCAAAGGTAAACTGCTGCTCGGGGGCGAGCTGGGCCACCCGTTGCCGCAGATCGTGCCCTTGCGTCTCCAGCTGCTTCATTTTGCCAATCAGCGCCCCCAGCCTGACGCCGGAGAAACAGGAATCCAAAATCAAAGAGGCCGCCTCCTTACACATTAAACCGGAACAGTATGATATCCCCGTCCTGCACCACATATTCCTTGCCCTCGGAGCGAATGAGGCCCTTCTCCCTTGCGGCGGCCATGGTTCCGCAGGCCATCAGGTCGTCGTAGGAGACAACCTCGGCCCGGATGAAGCCCCGCTCGAAGTCGGAGTGGATTTTTCCCGCCGCCTGCGGGGCCTTGGTGCCCCGGGTGATGGTCCAGGCCCGGCACTCGTCCTCGCCGGAGGTGAGGTAGGAGATAAGGCCCAGAAGGGTGTAGCTGGCCTTCACCAGCCGGTCCAGGCCGCTTTCCGCCACCCCCAGGTCGTCCAGAAACAGCTGCTTTTCCTCCGGCTCCAGCTGAGCGATTTCTTCCTCCAGCTTAGCGCACACGGGAATCACCTGTGCCCCCTGCTCCGCAGCCCGCCGGGCCACCTCTTGGTAGTAGCCCACCGACTGGGGTTCGGCGAAGCCAGCCTCGTCCAGGTTGGCCGCGTAAATCACCGGTTTGAGGGACAGCAGTTCACAGTCGGGGTATTCCGCCGCCACGTCCACCTCCGTATAGCTCCGGGCAGACTTTCCGTCGTTGAGCCAATCCCGCAGCCCCTCGAAGTCGGCCGCTTCCTGAAGGAATTTTTTGTCCCCCTTGGCCGCTTTTTTTGCCTTGTCGATCCGCCGCTCCACCATCTCCAGGTCGGCCATGACCAGCTCCAGGTCAATGGTGTCGATGTCGCGGATGGGGTCTGTGCCCCCCTCCACATGGATGACGTTGTCGTCGTCAAAACAGCGGACCACATGAACGATGGCGTCGGTGGCCCGGATATTGCCCAAAAACTTGTTGCCCAGGCCCTCTCCCCGGCTGGCCCCCTTGACCAGGCCCGCGATGTCCACAAACTCAATGACGGCAGGGGTAGTTTTTTTGGGGTGGTACATCTCACTCAAGCGGTCCAGCCGCGGGTCGGGCACCGCCACCATGCCCACATTGGGGTCGATGGTGCAGAAGGGGTAGTTGGCGCTCTCGGCGCCAGCGTTGGTGATGGCGTTAAACAGGGTGCTCTTGCCCACATTGGGCAGCCCCACGATTCCTAATTTCATTTTTCAGTATACCTCCTGATTTTTCAAGGGTTTCAAGACTTTCTTCATGGCTTCCGCCACATTTCCGCCACATTATGCGCCGTTTGCTGCCGACAACCCATTTTCAAGCTGTCCCTGCTCG